>CAMYMY010000292.1 GCA_947259625.1 uncultured Kiloniellales bacterium
GCCGTCCTTGGTAACGCGCGCGCAGTGGACCGGGTTGCGGAAGTGCAGAGGTATGATGCCGGCATCCCTGTCGTCGGAATAGGGACCGACGGCATCCGCCGCGGCATCGTCTACCGGGTTCTGGCCGTAGGCTCCCCAGTGCCGGCGATAGAGCCCCGTCGCGGCATCGACCACGAGGACGCGGTGGTTGCCGTAGCCGTCCGCGATGTAAAGCTCGTTGGTCTTGGGATCGACCTCCATGTCCGCGGGCCGCCAAAGCTGGGGCGTGCCATTGGAGGCCCCGTCCTTGTCATTGCTGACCGGAAAGGACTGTCCCGGGTCGCCGATCTGCAACAGGAAGGTCCCATCGTTGGAGAACTTGAGCACCATCGAGTCCCGACCATGGGTCCCGGCCCAGAGAGCGGGATTGCCGCCTATGGTGCCATCGCCGTTTCCGTTCCCGCCGATGTAGACGAAGTCGTTGTGATCCACGTAGATCCCGTGCTCGCCGGCGGGCCACTGACACCCTGCGGCTGGATCGCAATTTCCCCCCGGGTCAAGGAAGCCGGGGTCAGCCGGGCCGCCCCACGCCTGGAGCAGGTTGCCCTTGGGGTCGAACTGCATCACCGCGGGTGCGGGAAAGCAGCACTCCGAGATGGCCCCAGCGGGCCTGTCCTGTCCGAGTTCATTGACGGGGTTTCCGTCGGGATCGAGGATGAGGTTTCCGTCATCGTCGTACTGATCCAACGCGCCTGCCTCGTCACTGGTCAGGGTGCGCTGGCGCTGGAGGATCCAGATGTTGTCGTGCCGGTCGACCGCGATGCCGCCCACCTGGCCGATCAGCCAGTTGTCGGGCAGCGGCTTCGGCCAGTCCGGGACCACCTTGAACTTCGGGGCCTTCCCCGCAAATGACTCACTCGGAGCGAACCCGAGGGTGAGTGCAAGCGCGATGGCCGCGCCCACAAAGACAGACAGTGATCTTATTAAGGTTCTATGCATTGATTCCTCCCTCTCCCTTGAGGATTGAAGTCCAAACCGAGCCATTCGACCTCGGTGTCGGCAGTGCCAGGTCAGCGATGCCGAACAGCCGCTACGCGGGCGAGACTCAACGAACCGCAGGGAGAAGAAAGGTCCCCCGAGTCTCTCAACAGGTCGTGGCGAGCGGTGACATCTTGCCCGCATACCGCCTCGTCCCCTGCCCTGGAAAGGAGATGACTACCTGTCAGAAAATTCGGAGATTTCGCGTCTCGGTTCGAGATAGAAACCAGCACCTACCTGTCGCTCGACTCAGGCTCGATTGGCCGAGACCAAGTTGTTCCCATACTTATATCAATTTTGAATTGAACTGTAAAGGCCGTAAACCATCTAGTGGCCGACACTCGAAACCTAGATGCCCTGGGCGGCCCACTTGGCGCCGCACCGAGACGGATCCGGCATCAGTCTTCCGCGGCGCCGTAGACGGGATCGAACACGATACAGGCGCACAACTCGATACATTCCTCGCAAATCTGGGCGCTCTGCCTGGCCACGCCGGCCACGAGCCGGCGAGCCTCGTTCTGCCGTCTTCCGCAGAACGAGCACTGAGGCGCGTCATCCGCAGGGCTCGCGGGAAAGTCCGTCTCGCCGGGCTTGTCGGGCTCTGCCTCCGGCCGCTTGACGAACATCAACAGCGAGGCGCCGGTCAGAGTGCCGTAGTCGTCGGCCAGCTCGCGAATCCGGGCCAGCGTCTCTCGTCCCTTCGCGTCATCCCTTGCCATTGGCGTTCCTCTCCGGCTCCAGAGCCATGACGTCCGTTCGGTGCCTCGTCAGGCGCGTTTTTCGTCGGTTTCTATCTCGACGACCAATCCGTCGTAGCCAGGCTCCACGCCGGGCGGACAGCGCGCGGCCAGGGCGTCGTAGTCGACGGTGTGGTTCATGTGGGTCAGGATCGCGCGCCGCGGCTTGACCCGCGCGATCCATTCGAGGGTCTTGGCGAAGTGGGCATGGGTCGGGTGCGGCGCCTCGCGCAGGCAGTCGACGATCCAGACGTCGATGCCGTCCAGCACCTCGAAGGCCAGCTCGTCGAGCTCGACCGCGTCGGTCGAATAGGCCACGGGCCCGAAGCGGAAGCCCAGCGAGGTCTCCCGCCCGTGGCCCTGGACGAAGGGCTGCACCTCGACCGCGCCGACGGTAAACGGCCCCTCGATGAGGCGGTCGGTCAGCAGGGCCTTGTACAGGCTCTTCGGGTCGGCGCTGGAGGCGAAGGCATAAGCGAAACGCCGGGTCAGGGCATCTCGGGTCTGCCCGTCCATGTAGGCGTCGAGCGGAGCCCCCTGCGCGTAAACGATCCAGCGCAGGTCGTCGATGCCGTGGCAGTGGTCGGCGTGGGCGTGGGTGTAGACCACGGCGTCGAGCCGTTCGATCCCGGCGTCCAGCATCTGCAGGCGCAGGTCCGGCGAGGTGTCGACCAGCAGGACGGTCTCCTCCTGCTCCACCAGGATCGAGACCCGCCGGCGCCGGTTCTTCGGGTTCGTCGGGTCGCAGTCGCCCCAGTGGCCGCCGGCCTCCCGGCCCGCCAGCGGCACGCCGCCGGAGCCGCCGCAGCCGAGCATCGTCACCTTCATGCGCCGGCCTTGGCGAAGAGGCGGTGGAAGTTTTCGGTGGTGACGCGCGCCAGCTCGTCCGCTGTCACCCCCTTGAGCTCGGCCAGCTTCTCGGCGGTGTGGACCACGAAGGCCGGCTCGTTGCGCTTGCCGCGCTTGGGCACCGGCGCCAGATAGGGCGCGTCGGTCTCGACCAGCAGGCGCTCCAGCGGCACCTGCCGGACCGTCTCGCAGAGCGCCTCGGCCTTCTTGAAGGTGACGATGCCGGCGAGAGAGATGTAGAAGCCGAGGTCGAGCGCCGCGCGCGCCAGCTCCGGGCCGGCCGTGAAGCAGTGGATCACGGCGCCGAAGGGGCCCTGCGCATGCTCCTCCTGGAGGATCCGAACCGTATCCTCGTCGGCGTCCCGGCTGTGCACGATGACCGGCAGGCCGGTCGTCCGCGAGGCCTCGATGTGGGCGCGGAAGCTCGCTTCCTGGGCGGCGCGCGGCGAATGCTCGTAGTAGAAGTCGAGGCCGGTCTCGCCGAGCCCGACGACCTTGGGATGGCCGGCCAGCTCGACCAGCCGCGCGGCGTCCCGCACGCCCTCCCCCTCGGCCTCGTGGGGATGGACCCCGACCGAGCAGAAGACGCCCTCGAAGCGCTCCGCGATGGCGCGCACGGCCCCGAACTCCGAGAGCTTGGTACAGATCGTGAGCAGGGTGCCGACACCGGCCCGACGGGCCCGGGCGACCACCTCGTCGAGGTCCTCGTCCTTCTCCAGGTAGTCCAGGTGGCAATGCGAATCGATCAGCATGACGGTAGAGACTCGGATTCTGCTGGGGCTCGGCACCCGGGGGCAGGTGCTGTTAGCGCAGGTGGCGCGGATAGGTCAATGGCCCTATCCTCCGGCAAACCATTATGCCGCAACAACCTTGCGGGAGCGACACCTTGGCCGGCATTCGTATCGCGCTCTACGTCCTTGCAGCCCTCTTCGTCGCGGCCCGGCTTGCCCCGGCTTCGCCGCTGCGGGCGCAAGACGCGGCGGTCACCGTTCTGGCGGTCGGCGATATCGCGCGCTGCCGCGATCCCTGGTGGGCCAAGGCGGCAGAACCTCTCTGGGACGTCTATCCGGACTCCCGGGCGGCTGAGACGGCGGCCCTGATCGACCAATTGGCCGGGCCTGTGCTGGTGCTGGGCGATCTGGTCTATTACGAGGATACCGTGGACGGTTACCGCGACTGCTACGATGCGACCTGGGGGCGGCACAGGGAGCGGACGCGGCCGGTGCCAGGCAACCACGACGATCGGGACGACGGCGCCGCCTATTTCGCCTACTGGGGAACACGTGCCGGCAAGGCCGGCCACGGCTACTACAGTTTCGATCTGGGCGCCTGGCACCTCATCGCGCTGAACAGCAACATCGACCTGGGGTCCGATTCGGACCAAGGGCGCTGGTTGCGCGCGGACCTGGCGGCGACCCGGGCGCGCTGTATCCTGGCCTACTGGCACCACCCGCTGTTCACGTCGGGCAGGCATCACGCCGACGACAGGACCGCGCCACTCTACCGCATGCTCTACGAGGCCGGCGCCAGCGTGGTGCTGAACGGCCACGGCCACAACTACGAGCGCTTCGCCCCGCAAGACGCCGACGGCCGTCCCGATCCGCAGCGCGGCCCGCGCGGCTTCGTCGTCGGCACGGGCGGCGCCCGGCTGCGCGGCCTCGTCGAGCGCGACGCGAACAGCGAGGTGTTCGAGGCCGAGACCTGGGGCGTGCTGCAGCTCAAGCTCTACGAGGACCGCTATGCCTGGCGCTTCGTGCCGGTCGAAGGCGGCACCTTCTCCGACAGCGGAACGGCGGCCTGCGTCGCGCGCGACCGGCCCGGCTGATCCGAACCTCGATCAGACCTCGTCCGCCTCCTCGACGTGGCGCGGGAAGACGCCCTCGGGCTTCGGCAGGGCCGCGCCGGGCAGAAGCTGATCGTCGAGCGCGGCGAAATCGCGCTTGTCGGCGGGCACGCCGAGCTGGTCGAGCATCCGGCTCATCGACTCGGGCATCACCGGCTGGGTCATGACCGCGAGATGGCGGATCGTCTCGGCCAGGACGTAGAGCACCGCGGCCATGCGCGCCGGATCGGTCTTCTTGAGCGCCCAGGGCGCCTGCTCGTCGACATAGCGGTTGGCCGCGCCGACCACCTCCCAGGTCGCCTCCAGCGCGCGATGGAAGGACTGGGCGTCGTAGGCCTCGCGCAGGCGCCGGATCAGCCCCCTCGCCCGGCTGAGCAGCGCCTCGTCGGCCGGCTCGAGCGGGCCCGGCTGCGGCACCGCGCCGCCGCAGTTCTTGGCGATCATCGACAAGACCCGTTGCGCCAGGTTGCCGAAGTCGTTGGCCAGGTCGCTGTTGATCCGGCCGACCATGGTCTCGTGGCTGATGTAGCCGTCGGCGCCGAAAGGCACCTCGCGCAGCAGGTAGTAGCGCACCTGGTCGAGGCCGTAGCGCGCGGTCAGGTCCTC
>CAMYMY010000293.1 GCA_947259625.1 uncultured Kiloniellales bacterium
CGCGGGGAGGGCCGTTCGTTGCAACGGCGCTGGCCGGCCGGATCAGGCCATGTACTGGCCGCCGTTGGCCGAGAGCGTCGCGCCGGTGATGAAGCCGGCGTCGTCGGCGGCCAGGAAGACCACGCATTTCGCGACCTCCTCGGGCTCGCCCAGGCGGCCGACCGGAATCAGCGGCAGGATCTTGGTCTTGAGCACCTCCTCGGGCACGGCGCGCACCATCTCGGTGCCGATGTAGCCCGGGGCGACCGCGTTCACCGTGATGCCCTTGGCCGCGTTCTCCTGGGCCACGGCCTTGGTGAAGCCGATCAGGCCGGCCTTGGCGGCCGAGTAGTTGGCCTGGCCGAACTGGCCCTTCTGGCCGTTGATCGAGGAGATCGAGATGATCCGGCCGAAGCCCTTCGCGCGCATGTTCTCGATCACGTTGCGGGTCATGTTGAACAGCGAATCCAGGTTGGTGCTGATGACCGCCTGCCACTGGTCGACCGTCATCTTGTGCAGCGTGGTGTCGCGGGTGATGCCGGCGTTGTTGACCAGCACGTCGACCGGCCCGACGTCCGCCACGACCCGGGCGACGCCCGCACTGCAGGCCTCGAAGTCCGAGACGTCCCACTTGTAGACCGCGATGCCGGTCTCGTCCTTGAACTTGTTGGCCGCCTCGTCGTTGCCGCCATAGGTCGCCGCCACCTTGTAGCCGGCGGCGTTCAGGGCGACGGAAATCGCGGCCCCAATGCCGCGCGTGCCGCCGGTGACCAGAGCTACTCGCGCCATGCCTTTTCCTCCCAATATTGTTGCCCCTAGCGTCCTTTGTCGCGCCGGAGCCCCCCGAATGGCCGGGCTGTCATAGAACCATATTTCGGCCGCTATCGCCAGTAGTTGCTGCGCCGGATCGATTAGTACATTCCGCCGGGCCGCCCAGGGGAGGGGCGGCCCGCTCGGTTTCCGAAGATCCGGTCCGGTGGACCGGTCAGTCGCGCTCGACGCACATGGCGATGCCCATGCCGCCGCCGATGCACAGCGTGGCGAGGCCCTTCTTCGCGTCGCGCTTGGCCATCTCGTGCAGCAGCGTGACCAGGACCCGTGCGCCCGACGCGCCGATCGGGTGGCCCAGCGCGATGGCGCCGCCGTTGACGTTAACCTTGCCGGTATCCCAGCCGAGGTCCTTGTTGACCGCGAGCGCCTGGGCGGCGAAGGCCTCGTTGGCCTCGATCAGGTCGAGGTCGCCGACGGTCCAGCCGGCCCGCTCCAGCGCCTTGCGGCTGGCCGGAATCGGCCCGGTGCCCATGATCGCCGGATCGACCCCGCAGGTCGCCCAGGAAACGATCCGCGCCAGCGGCTGGGCGCCGCGCCGGGCCGCCTCGTCCGCCTTCATGAGCACGACCGCCGCGGCCCCGTCGTTGATGCCGCTGGCGTTGCCGGCGGTCACCGTGCCGTCCTTGTCGAAAGCGGCGCGCAGGCCGGACAGGCTCTCGACCGTGACGCCGTGCTTGGGATGCTCGTCGGTGTCGACCACGGTCTCGCCCCGGCGGCTCTTGATCGTGACCGGCACGATCTCGTCGGCGAAGGTGCCGGCCTTCTGGGCCGCCTCGGCCTTCTGCTGCGAGGCCGCGGCGAAAGCGTCCTGCTCCTCCCGGGTGATCTGCCACTGCTTGGCGACGTTCTCGGCGGTGTTGCCCATGTGGTAGCCGTTGAGGGCGCACCACAGGCCGTCCTTGATCATGGTGTCGACCATCTTCAGGTCGCCCATCTTGGTGCCGTTGCGCAGGTGCGCGACGTGCGGCGCCTGACTCATGGACTCCTGGCCGCCGGCGACCACGATCCCGGCGTCGCCCACCTGGATCGCCTGGTAGCCGAGCGCGACGGTGCGCAGGCCGGAGCCGCAGAGCTGGTTGATCTGATAGGCGGTCTTCTCCGCCGGGATGCCGGCGGCCAGAGCGGCCTGGCGCGCCGGGTTCTGGCCGGTGCCCGCGGTCAGGATCTGGCCCAATATCGCCTCGTCCACCTCGGCTGCGTCCACCTTGGCGCGCTCCATCGCCTCCTTGATGGCGACGGTGCCGAGGTAGGAGGCGGCAACGCTGGCAAGCCCGCCGTTGAAGGCGCCCACCGGGGTCCGGGCGGCGCCGGCGATCACTACGTCGGTCATGGTCGAATTCTCCCTAAATCTGCCGTTTGCGGCCTGTCTGCGGTTGCGGCGCGACCCTCGGCCGGAGCGGGGCGCCATGTTGCACTGCACAATAATCCGTAGAGATATATTAATCCGGCCTGCATTTGCAAGCGTCTATTGCCATGGTTGCATGGCGCCGGCCCGCCGGACAAGCGCCACCTTGAGGATTCGGGTCCGATTAGCCGGGCTGGCGGGCGGCGAGCCAGTGGGCCAGGGGCCGCCAGACCTGCTTCGGGGCGCGGGCGCTCGCCACCATGCCGATATGCCCGGTGGCCGGAGTCAGGCTCTCGGCCCCGGGTATCGCCGCGGCCAGGGCGCCGGCGGAGCCCGGCGGCACGATCCGGTCCTGGGCCGGGATCAGGCACAGGGTGGGCAGGTTCAGCGCGCCCGGCGCGACTGCCCGGCCGGCGACCCGCCAGCGGCCCTGGGCCGTCGTGTTCTCGCCGTACCACCCGGCCAGGCACTCGCGCGCCACCGGCGCGGCGAGCGGCACGCCGTCGTTCAGCCAGTCCTCCAACGCCACGAAGGCGACGGCCTTGGCCCCGCCGGGGTCGAGGCGCGAGAAGGCGAGAAACTTGCGAATGACGAGCTGCGGGTCGAGCGCCGCGAAGAGGCCCTGGATCGCATCAACCGGCAGCTCGCCGAGCGCCTCCAGCAGCGGCGCGAAGGACGCCAGGCTGGCGGCGACGAACCGCCCCTGGGCGCCCTGGCCGGCGTGAAAGTCCCAGGGCGTGGCCAGGAGCGCGAGCCCCGCGAGGTCGCCCTGGCGGCGCAGGGCCAAGGCCAGCGCCAGCAGCCCGCCCATGCAGTATCCGACGACCAGCGGCGGCCGGCCGGCCGTCGCGAGGACCCAATCCAGCACCCGCTCCAACCGGCCGGCGATGTAGTCGGTCAGGGTGAAGCGGCGCTCCTCGCGCCCCGGCCGGCCCCAGTCGACAAGGAAAGGGCGGAAGCCCTCGGCCCCGAGCCAGCGCAGCAGGCTCGTGCGTTCGGTCAGGTCGAGAATGTAGGCCCGGTTGATGAGCGAGGGCACGACCAGCAGGGGGACGCCCCGGCCGTCCGGCCCGCCGTAGTCGAGCAGGCGGCTGGATCCCTCGCTCCAGACCTCCGGGGGATCCGGCAGGCAGCGCCGATAAGGGTGGGCCCGATAGGTCCGGATGCCGGTGAGCAGGTCGCGCATACGCCCGCGCGCCGCGCTCTCGACCGCCCGGGCCATGGCGTCAAGTTCGACGTTTTCGAGATCTGCCCTGAGTGTCGCCGCGGCCTTGTCCAAGACCGGATTCAAGGACAGCGACCCGCTCCTCAAGAGCGGCAAGGCGCCGAGCGAGCTCGACCATGTCAGCGCCGCCATGCCCAGGTGCAGCGGCAGCGGCCTCGGCCCCAGACGGCCCCGCCCTTGCCCCGGAGCCTGTCGTGCCGGCCGTCCCGGCGGTGCCTTCGGCGCCGCCCGCTTGTCGCTGGTCTTTTCCATCGCCCGCCTGTTTGCCCGCCGCCCCCGGGACCAGCCCGGCCAGCGCGGCCGGCCACGCAGCCCAGGCCGCCGCCCCAGGTATCGCTCCGGTGCTCGAGCCCATCAGCCGGGTCATCATCTCGGCAAACTCCGGATCGCCGGCCAGGGCGCTCAACTGGTCCTGCCAAAGGTCCAGATAGCGCTCTGCCAGTTCGTCGATATCCGGGGTCTCCGACATTGCGGGCGAGTATAGCCGCGCCTCCGGGCGAAGACCAGCGGGGGGCGGGACGAGAGCCTCTTACCGCGGCGCAGCGTGTCTTCAATGCAGTGCAAAAAACGATGGACACAAAACGCTGGCAGGGTGGTAGGCTAGCTGCCACCCGATGACCGAAGACGAGAGACAAATGGATGGGTGACAAGAAAACGGCCGACAAAGGCGGGCCGATCACCATAAAAAAGTACGCCAACCGCAGGCTTTACAATACCGCGACCAGCAGCTACGTGACCCTCGACCACCTGTGTCAGATGGTCAAGGACGGCATCGATTTCGTGGTCTACGACGCCAAGACCGGCGAGGACATCACGCGACCGGTGCTCACCCAGATCATCGTCGAGGAGGAGTCGAAGGGCCAGAACCTGCTTCCCATCAATTTTCTGCGGCAGCTGATCAGCTATTACGGCGACAACCTGCAATGGGTCGTGCCGCGTTATCTGGAGCATATGATGGGGGCCTTCGCCACCAATCAGGACCGCATGCGCGAGTCCATGCAGGAGACCTTCGGCGGCATGTTCCCGTTCGGTAATCTGGAGGAAATGGGCAAGCAGAACCTGGCGCTGTTCGAAAACGCCATGAAGATGTTCTCGCCCTTCGCCGAGACGCCGCCCGAGACATCGAAGAAACCCGAGGACACGGGGCAGCCCGACGGGGGGCCGGCGATGGACCAGGAAACCCTCGGCCAACTCAAACAGCAGGTCGAGCTGCTGCGAAAGCAGCTGGACGCGCTGACACAGGACGACAGGAAAGGCTGAAGGTCCGCCGCCGCTGGTGCTGGTCACGTCCTGCCCGGCCCCGCGGCGATGACGCCCCGGCACGCACGACGACCGGTGGCGACCGCCCGCCGTTACCTGGCGGCGAGTTGGGACGGCAGGCGATACGGGAGCTCGCTCTCGGCCTCGGCGTAGAGAGCGTCCTCGGCCTCCAGCTTCCACGGCGGCCTCATCTGGGGCTTGCCGAAGTAGTATCCCTGGAGCAGATCCACACCTTCACGCAACAGATAGGACGCGTCCTCGGCGGTCTCCACACATTCGGCCACCGTGACGAGGTTGAAAGTCCTGGCGAGGCTCAGGAGGTTCCGGACGAAAATCTGATTCTCCGTGCTACTGCTGATATTGCGGACAAAGGACCCGTCGATCTTGACCACGTCGACGGTC
>CAMYMY010000294.1 GCA_947259625.1 uncultured Kiloniellales bacterium
GTCGACGCCATGAAGTCGGGCGCGGTGCAGCTGGTGTTGAACACCACGGAGGGGGCCAAGGCGATCGCCGACAGTTTCAGCCTGCGGCGGGCGGCCCTGACGGACGGCATCCCGTACTACACGACCGTCGCGGGGGCGCAGGCGGCGGTCCAGGCAATCTCGGCTTTGCGCAGTGGCCAACTTGAAGTCGCCCCGTTGCAGTCCTATTTTAAGGGGTCTTTCTAAGGAACCACTGGCCGGACGCGCGGCCGCTCATCCAACGGGCGCCTCCGAAAATTCGACCACTAGAGACCGAGTATCCTTGCATGAGCGAAAAATTCCCCATGACGGCCGAGGGCTTGGCCCGGCTGGAAGAAGAACTGAAGCACCTTAAGACCACCGCCCGGCCCGAGGTGATCCGCTTGATCGCGGAGGCCCGCGAGCACGGCGACCTTTCGGAAAACGCCGAATATCATGCCGCCCGCGAACGGCAGAGCTTCATCGAGGGCCGGGTCGGCGAACTCGAGGACAAGGTCGCCCGGGCCGAAGTCATCGACATCTCCAGCCTGTCGGGCGACACGGTGACCTTCGGCGCCACGGTGACGCTGGTCGACGAGGACACCGATGAGAAGCTGACCTATCAGCTGGTCGGCGAGTTGGAGGCCGATGTCAAGGCGGGTCGATTGGCGATCACCGCGCCGCTGTCCCGCGCCCTGATCGGCAAGGAGGTCGGCGATTCGGTCGAAGTGAACACGCCCAAGGGCGAAAAAGCCTACGAAATTCTCAAAGTGAACTTCGTCTAGACAGGGTCCGGCGCGGCGACCCTGTCACGTCAACAGGGGGTCGATCAAGGCCATCTCCGGGTCCAAGGGCACGCCGGGCGCGCGCTTGGACGTACGGATCACCTGCATGGTCAGGACCGTGGCCACGTGTGGCGCCGCGGTCAGCTTGGTGGTGAGTTCGTTCTCGTGCGCCGTGTTGTGCGCGACGATCTTGAGTACGAAGTCGTGCGGCCCGCGCGCCATATGGCACTCGCGCACTTCCGGCCAATCGGCAGCCATTTCCTCGAAAGCGGTGAGCACCGCCTCCGACTGGTTGTCCAGGCCGACCAGCGCAAAGAACATGACCTCGTAGCCGAGCTGCTCGATGTCCAGTTCGGCATGGTAGGACTTGATGAAACCGGCCTCCTCCAAGGCCCGCACCCGGCGCAGACAGGGCGGCGCCGAGATCCCGGCCCGGCGCGCGAGCTCCACATTGGTCATGCGGCCGTCGTCCTGCAGGTCCTTGAGGATTCGAAGGTCGATCCGATCGAGCTTGACGCGGCGCATGAGAAACCCTCCGGGTAAGCTTCCGTCTCGGCAGCGGAGCTCCGCGAAAGGATATTACCCAGTGCTGCGGCAGCCGCCAAGGGGCCTTCAGTGGTCCGGCGGCGAATCTTGCCTGACAGGGGCGCGGGCGCGATAGTCCGGGGACATGACGGAACCCGCGTCATACACGCAGCCCTGCTGCTGGGTGCTGAGCGACGGCAAGGCCGGCACCGAAGTGCAGAGCCTTGGCCTCGCCGAAGCCTTGGGGCTCGAGCCGGAGATCAAGCGCATTGAAATTCGGGCCCCCTGGCATTGGTTGCCGCCAAGCCTCTGGGTTCAACCCTTTCGGGCGCTGGCCTCCGGCGGCGCGCGCCTGGCGCCGCCCTGGCCCGAGGTCCTGATTGCCAGCGGCCGTCTGACGGCGGCGCCGGCGCTGGCGGTCCGCCGGGCCAGCCGAGGCGCCACCTTCGCGATCCAGATCCAGAACGCGAAGGTCGCCCCGCGGCGCTTCGACCTGGTGGTGGCCCCGCGGCACGACCGTTTGAGCGGCGCCAACGTACTGAGCATGCTGGGCGCGTTGCACCGGGTCACGCCGCGGCGCCTGGCCGACGCGGCCGCCCGGCTCGCGCCGCGGCTGGCCCATCTGCCGCGGCCACGGATCGCCGTCCTGATCGGCGGAACGAGCAAGGCCTACCGCATGACGCCCCGGGGCGCCCGGCGGCTGGCGGCGCAGCTGGCCTCGCTGGCGCGCGACCAAGGGGCGGGCCTGATGATCACGGTATCCCGGCGCACTGGCGCGGAAAACGCGGCTCTGCTCCGGGCGGAGCTCGAGGGACTGCGGGCGGCGTTCTGGGACGGGCAGGGGGACAATCCCTACCTCGGCTATCTAGGCCTGGCCGATGCCCTGATCGTGACCTCGGATTCGGTCACCATGATCAGCGAGGCGGCGGCCACCGGCAAGCCGGTCCATGTGATCGAGATGGCGGGGGGGTCCGCCAAGTTCCGCCGTTTCCACGCGGCCATGCAGGAGGCCGGAATCACCCGGCCCTTCGCCGGCCGGATCGAGGACTGGAGCTATGCGCCGCTCGACGAGACCGCGCGCATCGCAGCCGAGGTGAAGCGGCGCCTCGAGGGCCGCCTTCGCCGGCCCTGAGCCCCCGCTTCGGCGCGGTGGCGCCACCTTGCGGGCCGAGGACCGCCGCCTTACATTGGGGTGTGTCCGAGGGGCCGAAAGCCTGGGGAAATCTCCGCTCATGCCGAAGGAACATTACAGCAAGGTCCTGATCCTGGGCTCCGGCCCGGCGGGATACACCGCGGCGGTCTATGCCGCGCGCGCCAACCTGGAACCCGTGCTGATCCAGGGGTTGCAGCCCGGCGGGCAGATGTCGATCACCACCGACGTCGAGAACTTCCCCGGCTTCGCAGAGCCGATCCAGGGTCCCTGGCTGATGGAGCAGATGAAGGCCCAGGCCGAGAACGTCGGCACGGCCATGGTCTTCGATACCGTGGTCGAGGTGGACCTCTCCCGGCGTCCGCTGCGCTGCCTCGGCGATTCGCGCGACGTCTACACCGGCGATACCCTGATTATCGCGACCGGCGCCCAGGCGCGCTGGCTCGGCCTGGCCAGCGAGACGAAATTTCGCGGCTCTGGCGTCTCGGCCTGCGCCACCTGCGACGGGTTCTTCTTCCGGGGCAAGGAGGTGGCCGTGGTCGGCGGCGGCAATACGGCGGTCGAGGAGGCGCTGTTCCTGACCAACTTCGCGTCCAAGGTCACCCTGATCCACCGGCGCGACCAGCTGCGCGCCGAAAGCATCATGCAGGACCGCCTGTTCCGCAACGAGAAGGTCGAGGTTCTCTGGGACCACGTGGTGGACGAAGTGCTGGGCGGCGAGGAGCCTCTCGGCGTCACCGGGGTGCGGGCCAGGAACGTGCACAGCGGCGCGGTCCAGGACCTGGCGGTCGACGGCCTGTTCGTCGCCATCGGTCACGACCCGGCGACCCAGCTGTTCAAGGGGCAGCTGGATGTGGACAAGGAAGGCTACATCCTGACCGCGCCGGATTCGACGGCGACCAAGATTCCGGGAGTTTTCGCCGCCGGGGACGTCAAGGACAAGGTGTTCCGGCAGGCGGTGACCGCGGCCGGCATGGGCTGTATGGCAGCGCTGGAAGCCGAACGCTTTCTGGCCGAGCAGGAGGCCGCTGACGCCCAGGCCGCGGAATAGGCGGCAAGCGGCGCGCGGTTGCGTCGTCCGCGCGGGGAGTCGGGGCCTGTTGTCTTTTCGGGTTGGGTGACCTGGGTCCCCCAACGACGGGGGTTTTGGACCGGCATGATGGATTGGGACAAGCTGCGTATCTTTCACGCCGTGGCCGAGGCCGGCAGCTTCACCCATGCCGGCGATACGCTGAACCTGAGCCAGTCCGCGGTCAGCCGGCAGATCTCCGCGCTCGAGGACAGCCTGCGCGTGCCCCTGTTCCACCGCCACGCGCGCGGCCTGATCCTGACCGAGCAGGGCGAGCTGCTGTATCGCACCGCGCACGAGGTGTTCGGCAAGCTGGCCATGACCGAGGCCCAGCTGACCGAGAGCAAGGACCGGCCCAAGGGGACGCTCAAGATCAACACGACGGTCGCCTTCGGCTCGACCTGGCTGGCGCCGCGCATGCGCGAGTTCATGGAGGTCTATCCCGAGATCGAGGTGCATCTCATCCTGTCGGACCGCGAGCTGGACCTGTCGATGCGCGAGGCCGATATCGCCGTCCGCCTCGCGCCGCCGCGTCAGGCCGATCTGGTCCAGCGCCACCTGCTGACCGTCCATATCCACGTCTATGCCGCGGCCAGCTACATCAAGAAGCACGGCATGCCCAAGACGGCCGCGGAGCTGGACGAGCACAGGATCGTCGTCTACGGCCACGACACCCGGCCGCCGGTGCCGGACGTCAACTGGCTGCTCAGGGTCGGGCGCAGCGACAACCATTTGCGCCGGCCGGCCATGACCGTCAACAACGTCTATGCCGTCATGCGCGCGGTGGAGAGCGGCGCCGGGGTCGGCGCGCTGCCGGAGTTCATGGTACAGGACCGCAGCGAGCTTGTGAGCATCCTGCCCGAGCTCGAAGGTCCACAGATCGACGCCTACTTCGTCTACCCGGAGGAGATGCGGACCTCGAAACGGACCGCCGTGTTCCGCGATTTCCTGCTCCGCAAGGTGGCCGAATCCAAGTTCTGACTCCATTGTCCGTAAGGACAATCTGAAAAAAGCCGGGGTTCGTGGTACTTTCGAGCCATGCGGTTCGCGCATGGCACCTTTACCGTTTTGGGGTTGGCAAAGGAGAAGGGATTAACTATTTATATTGGGTCGATGCTGCATTGCAGCATGAACCAGTTCTGCCGGCGTGTGCCGCCGGCTCCGGGATCCGGGCGCAAGGCCCGGATGGGGTCTTCGGACCCTACGTCTCCCAGACGTGAAGCCTCCCTGTTCAACTTGCCGGGCCTCTGGCCCGGCATTTTTTTTGCGCGATTCGCCCGGGGGCCGGGCCTCCGGCGGCGGACGGCGCTGCCCGCGATCGGCGGCCATCACTTAGAAATTCCTTAACTCCGGCGCGCTAACACATCAAATGCGAGAGGCCTTTTTGTCGCTCTCTCGCCCGATTGTGTCCAGTCCTTCGCCGAAATTGCCGCGTGAAATCGTGAGAGCGCGACCATGCAGCCGATCACCTACCATGTCGATCGAAAGGC
>CAMYMY010000295.1 GCA_947259625.1 uncultured Kiloniellales bacterium
CGGCCAAGGCCGCGCGCCTGCTCGCCCTGCAGCTCGAGCGCAACGGCGGCCGTGTACCCGCTGGCCATGTTGTCGTGCTGGGCGACAACACGGCCGGCAGCTTCGACAGCGGTGACTACGGGTTCGTCTCACTGGCCCAGATCGTCGGCCGGGTAACGCCGTGACGGCCGTTCTGCCAGCGTCCTCGTACGCCGGGCGGGCGCATCCGCGCCACCATAATGCCGGGGGGCTTCGCTCGCCTCCGCGCGCACAGCCTCTGGACGGAGCGGGTCGGTGATGCAATAGTCCCTCGCGCCGGCCCCCTCGAGGGGCGCAACCGGAGTCCGAGCATGGCGACCATGGGTACGCGCCTCTTTACCTGGCTGCGCGGCGAGCTAGTCGGCCGGGACGGCCAGGGCAACCGCTACTACCGCCAAAAGGGCGGCGGCCACGTGCACGACGACTCCCTGCGCCACGAGCGGCGCTGGGTCGTCTACAAGGGCGAGGTCGAGGCCAGCCGCGTGCCGGCCGAGTGGCACGCCTGGCTGCACCACACGAGCGACGAGATCCCGCCCGAGGGCGGCCCGCCCAAGCGCCCCTGGCAGAAGGACCACCAGCGCAACCTGACCGGCACGGACCAGGCCTACCGGCCGCCGGGCCACACGCTGAAGGGCGGCCGGCGCGACAAGGCGACCGGCGACTACGAGCCCTGGACGCCCGGTTGAGCGGCCGGCCGGGGGAGGGCGCGCCTCATGCATAGGAACGTCATCGAGACCGTCATGGGCGCGGTGGTGCTGCTGGTCGCCATCGCCTTCGTGGTCTTCGCATTCCGCACCAGCGGCATCAGCGCGTCCGGCGGCTACAGCGTGGAGGCCGTGTTCAACGACGCCTCGGGCCTCGCGGTCGGCACCGACGTGCGCATGGCCGGCGTCAAGGTCGGCACGGTGGCGGGGCAGAGCCTCGATACCGAGACCTACCAGGCCAGGATCGTGCTGCGGATCGACGAGTCCATCAAGCTGCCGACCGACAGCTCGGCGCGGATCCTGCCCGACGGCCTCCTGGGCGGCAACTTCGTCTCGCTCGAGCCGGGCGCCGAGGAGGACCTGATCCCGGCCGGCGGGCGGATCGAGTTCACCCAGAGCGCGATCAACGTGGTCGAGCTGCTCGGCCGCTTCATCTTCGGCAGCGCCGAGTCCGACGACTCCGCGACACAGAAGTGAGCGGCCGGCACGAGTGATTCGTGGCCCCTCAGGCGCCGGGCGCGGCCATCCGCGCCACCGTGTCTCCCAGGGGCTTCGCTCGCCCCTTCGACGAGCTCGGGGTGAGGTGGCTCGCAAGGTCTCAACGGCCCGGCAGATTTTTCCGGGACCCGGAGAATCCGGACACGCGGATGGGCGTCACCGTGAACCCTCGCCCTTCGGGAGAGGGCGGCGAGGCGCAGCCGAGCGGGTGAGGGTGGGTTGGTTGGAACGAAAGACGTGGCGCACCAGCATTCCGAGCGACAAGGTCCGAAGCTCACCCGCCCTCACCCTCCCAGCGCCCCTTGGACGCTGGGCCCCTCCCTCTCCCAGGGGGCGAGGGGAAAATCGACTCCGACTCGATTTTTTGGGTAGCCTCGGCGGCCCGGAGGCATTGGTGCTTGCGGTGCATGGCGGCCGGCCCTAAGTGTCTTTTGCTGAATCTTAAGGCTTTTGGCTGTGGAATGCCGGCGGCATGAGCAAGCACAAGCGTGAGAGAAGGGGCGAGATGAGCTGCGACGTTTTGACGCCGGGCGGTCGAAGGACCCGCGGCAGGGCCGCGCGACGGGCCGGCCTCGGGTTGGCCGTGGCCGCCCTCCTGTTCGGCGGGGCCGCGCCGGCGGCGGCGCAGCAGGTCGCCCTGCTGCAGGGCCTCGACAAGATCACCGCGCGGATCTCGACCTTCGAGGCGCCGCTGGGCGAGACGGTGCGCTTCGGAACCTTCGAGATCGTGGCCCGGGCCTGCAATAAGCGGCCGCCGGAGGAGCCGCCGGAAAGCGCGGCCTTCCTCGAGATCGTCGACCTGCGGCCGGACGCCGACGCCGTCCAGCTGTTCACCGGCTGGATGTTCGCGTCTTCACCGGCGCTCTCGGCGGTCGAGCACCCGGTCTACGACGTCTGGGTGATCGACTGCAGGAAGGCCTCGAGTTCCGCGGCGTCCAATTCCGCGGGAAACTGAGCCGACGCCCGCACGGCCGAAGCCAGGCGGACCCGGTAGTCCTCGCGCGGGATCTCGAGCACGCCGAACTGGCGCAGGTGCGGCGTTTCGAACTGGGTGTCCAGAAGGCTGAACCCGCCCTTCCTGAGCCGGCCCACCAGATGCGTCAGGGCCACCTTGCTGGCGTTGGCGGCGCGGCTGAACATGGATTCGCCGAAAAACGCCGCGCCCAGCGCCACGCCGTAGAGCCCCCCGATCAGGACGCCGTCGCGCCAGCATTCGACCGAGTGGGCGAAGCCCATCTCGTGCAGGTCGCAATAGAGCTTTTCGATGGTCGGGTTGATCCAGGTGTCGCGGCGGCCGGGGCCCGGGGTGGCGCAGCCGCGGATCACCTCTTCGAAGGCCGTGTCGCAGCTCACCCGGAAGGCGCCACGGCGCAGGACCCGCCTCAGGCTGCGGGGAATGTGAAAGGTCTCCAACGGCAGGATGCCGCGATAGTCCGGGTCGATCCAGTGGATCTCCTCGTCGTTGCGGCTCTCGGCCATCGGGAAGATGCCGACCGCATAGGCCCGCAGCAACAGCTCAGGCTTCAGTTCCATCGGTGCCCGACCTCACCGGCCCTCGTCTGACATATAGCGCTCCAGCCAGTGGATGTCATAGTCGCCGTTGATGAAGTCGTTCTCGGCGATCAACCTCTGATGCAGCGGGATCGTGGTGTGGACACCCTCGATCACGAACTCCTCCAGCGCCCGGCGCAGGCGCATCAGGCACTCGTTGCGGGTCTGGCCCTGGACGATCAGCTTGGCGATCAGGCTGTCGTAGTAGGGCGGCACCCGGTAGCCGGCATAGAGGCCCGAGTCGACCCGCACGCCCAGGCCGCCGGGCGCGTGATAATCGGTGACGGTCCCCGGCGAGGGCATGAAGGTTTCCGGGTTCTCGGCGTTGATCCGGCACTCGATGGCGTGGCCCTGCGGAACGATGTCGCTCTGGGCCATGCTGAGCGGTATGCCCGCCGCGATGCGGATCTGCTCGCGGACGATGTCGACGCCCGTGATCGCCTCCGAGATCGGGTGCTCGACCTGGAGGCGGGTGTTCATCTCGATGAAGTAGAACTCGCCGTTCTCGAACAGGAACTCGACCGTGCCGGCGCTGCGGTAGCCCAGCTTGCCGACCGCCTCGACGACCAGGCCGCCGATCCTGGCGCGCTGATCGGCGTTGAGCGCGGGCGAGGGCGCCTCCTCGAGCAGCTTCTGGTGGCGGCGCTGCAGCGAGCAGTCGCGCTCGCCGAGATGCACGACGCTGCCGTGCGCGTCGGCCAGGACCTGCACCTCTATGTGGCGCGGCTGGCCCAGGTACTTCTCGAGGTAGACCGCGTCGTAGCCGAAGGCCGCCTTGGCCTCGGTCTTGGCCAGCTTGAGCGAGTCGAGCAGCTCGCCCTGGTTCTTGGCCACCTTCATGCCGCGCCCGCCACCGCCGGCCGCCGCCTTGATCAGCACGGGATAGCCGATGCGCTCGGCGATCTCGGCCGCCTCCTGGTCCGAGGTAATCGCGCCATGCGAGCCGGGCACGACCGGCAGGCCGAAGGCCTCGGCCGCCTGCTTGGCCGCTACCTTGTCGCCCATCAGCGAGATGTGCTCGGGCTCGGGACCGATGAAGACGTAGCCGTGCTCCTGGACCATCTCGGCGAAGTTGGCGTTCTCCGACAGGAAGCCGACGCCCGGGTGAATCGCGTCGACGCCGGTGATCGTCGCCGCCGACAGCAGCGCGGGGATGTTCAGATAGCTGTCCTTGCCCGGCGGCGGGCCGATGCAGACGCTCTCGTCGGCCAGGCGTACGTGCATGGCGTCCGAATCGGCGGTCGAGTGCACGGCCACCGTCTGGATGCCCATCTCGCGGCAGGCGCGGTGGATCCTGAGCGCGATCTCGCCGCGGTTGGCGATGAGGATCTTCTCGAACATCTTGCCCCGGCGCGGCTATTCGAGGATCAGGAGCGGCTCGCCGTACTCCACCGGCTGGCCGTCCTCGATCAGGATCTGGGTGACCTTGCCGGCGCGCGGGCTGGGGATCTGGTTCATCACCTTCATGGCCTCGATGATCAGCAGGGTCTGGCCCTCCTTGACCGAATCGCCGACCGAGACGAAGGGCGCGGCGCCCGGCTCGGGCGCTGTGTAGGCGGTGCCGACCATGGGCGCGGTGACCGCGTTGGCGGGCACGGCCTCGGCGGCGCCCGGGGCCGGCGCTTCGCCTGTCGCCGCCGGCGCGGCGGCCGGTGGGGCCAGGACCGGCGCGGCGGCGGGCGCCACGGCCCCGCGGGCGACCCGGATGCGGTGGCCGCTGGCCTCGTACTCGATCTCGGTCAGCCCCATCTCCTGGAGCAGTTCGGACAGCTTGCGGACGATCTTTTCGTCGAGTTCGAGCTTGGACATCAGGCCTCGTGTTCCTTCACCAGCTGGCGGGCGAGGGCGTCCAGGGCCATCAGGTAGCCCTGCGCGCCGAAGCCGCAGATCACCCCCTGGGCCGCCTTCGAGACATAAGAATGCTGACGGAAGGTTTCCCGCTTATGAATATTCGACAGGTGCACCTCGACGACCGGCAGGTCGGCGGCCTGCAGGGCGTCGAGAATGGCGATCGAGGTGTGGCTGTAGGCGCCGGGATTGATCACGATGGCCGCCCGGCTGCCGCGCGCCTCCTGGATCCAGTCGACCAGCTGGCCCTCGCCGTTCGATTGCCGGCAGTCGACGGACAGGCCGAGTTCGCCTGCGTGCTCGCGGCACCGCGCTTCGATGTCGGCCAGGGTCGTGCGGCCGTAGATCTCCGGCTCGCGCGTGCCCAGCAGGTTGAGATTGGGACCGTTGAGTAT
>CAMYMY010000296.1 GCA_947259625.1 uncultured Kiloniellales bacterium
GGCGCCCGGGTCGACTACTACGATCCCTATGTGCCACGCATTCCGGTGACGCGTGAGCATGCCCATCTGGCGGGACGGACCAGCGTGGTCTGGGACGAGATCTTCGCCGGCGGCTACGACGCGGCGCTGATCTGCACCGATCACGACGAGGTTGATTATGCCGCGCTGGTTGAGGCCCTGCCGCTCGTCGTTGATACCCGAAACGCCACCCGCGGCCTACATGGCGGCCGCGACAACATCGTCATGGCCTGAGCAGAATTGCCCGGCCGGCGGGCCTCACGGAAATAGCGCGCGTACGCGCGCGGTCGCCCGCTCCAAATCGTCGGCCGATCTGTCGGCCTGGGCGGCGAAAGTCTCGCCCAGCCGGACGGCAAGGCCGCGATCAATGAGGCTTCGGTGGAACTGCGACATGTCCCGGGTCGATTTGATCAATCCCAAGTCGACCAGAGAATCGTAGGCTCGGGCCAGCCAGCCCTCCCGTTCACGGCCCGCGTCCGGCCGTTTGCGGTGCCGCGCGGCGAGCGCCCGCAGTCGCCGGGCATTGCGCATCTTCCGATCCGGCCGCTCCGGCAGCGGGAAGACGAAGACCGGCTTGCCGGTGGCGCAGGCCTCGGACAGCATCGAGGCGCTGTCGCCGGTCACCACGAAGCTGTCGGCCAGGGACAGGAAGGCGAGGTAGGGATTCTCCGCGCCTTCCGTCCAACGATGCCGATAGGCCGGGCAGGAGATCGCTTCGAAGAGCGCGTCGACCACCCCGGCCTCGGTGCGTCTGCTGGTGGTGACGAGCAGGGATCCCCCCGCCGCCGCGGCCAGGGCGTTAGCCTGGCGACCCAATTTCCGCGCTGTCGCTGCATCCAGATGATAGGGCCGGGCGCTGCCGCCGACGACCAGCGCCACGTGAGGTTTGGGCAGCCACCCCAGTTGGGACTTCCACTTAGCGGCCGCCTCGGCCAGACGCTCTGGATCGATCCGGTTCAGCGTAAGCGTGTTGTGCAGTACGTTGGATCGGCGGGGTAGGCAGTACTGCGGCGTCGTGACGATCAGGTCGAAGTGCTGGAGCGGCGCCCAGGGCCGGCCGATGTGCACCAGACGCGTCCGGCCGCCCGATCGCTTGCGGATCCAGCGGGCGATCGGCGTGCAGCGCCGGCCGCTTGCGATCACGAGATCCGGCCAGGGCTGGGCAAGCGGGCTCGATGCCTCTCTGTCCAAGCTTCGACGCGAAGCGGACAGCACGACATTGGGAAGCTTGTAGCGTTTGTTGAAGGCCAGCCGTTTCTCTTCGAATGGCCAGCCGAGAGCCTGTGCAAGGGCGAGGACCTGTGCCCTGTCACCGGCCCGCTCTGTCGTCAGAAGCCAAACCCGTCGGGGCGCCGCGCTCGCGCTGGGGACGGCGTCCTCCGTTTCGTCGGTGCCGGTGGCGGCGGGCAAGGTCACAAAGCCAATTCCTTTTCGGATCTCGGGAATTTGTTGTCTTTTCCCGGCCAAGGCAAGGCCCCTTCCGGGGGCATCGGAGGCGAGCGTTTAACATTTCGCCTTCCTGCCCATATTTCTCTATCATGGCGTGGGGTTGCCGCGACGCGCGGGCGCCCGTCGGCGGCTGGCTACAGGGAGGCGGAGTGGTACAAAAACAGGAGACCCTGCCGCTTGGCGTGGTGCTCGAGCGGCGCAGGATGGAGAACCCGTGGCAGGACTACGCCTGGAAGCCGGTGGCGGTGATCCCGGGTGCCGCGGCCTGCGATCCGCGCGGCGAATGGCCCGTCCTGAAAGCCGGCGAGGACTGGGCCCAATTCCACGCCGGGACCCTGCCGCTCGAGCTCTTCCGCAAGGAGACCGAGGGCTACAAGGTGAATCTCACGCAGCAGCCGCCGCGCCTCTTCGTCGTCCTTCGCAGCGGCGAGGACATGGACTGCGATCACGATATGGCGCCCTTCCTGGTCACCGCCTGTCCCTATGAGGCGCAGGACTACATGGACAGCGGCGAGGAGACCGTCGAGGTGGTCACCATGCCCGACGGCGTGATCGCCTTCGTCCAGGCCTATATCGACGCGCACCACGTCGACGAGCCCTTCCACAAGCGCAAGCGCAAACGCCACGCGGGCGGCGACGACAGCTTCGGCCGGCGTTCGGCGCTCGACCCCGGGCGGCGGGGCAACGGCCGCCATGGCTGAGTCCGACGACGGCTTCGTCGGACGCTGGTCGCGACTGAAGCGCCGCGGGCCCAGCCGCGACGGGATCACCGGGCCGGTCGAGAGCGGGTCGGCGCCCGCAGTGCCGCCTGCGGAGGAAGCCGAGGCCGCGGACCCGGCCGAGAGCGCGGTCGTCGAAAACCTCCCCGACATCGACAGCCTGGACGAGAGCGCGGACTTCACCGTTTTCCTGAAAGAGGGTGTGCCCGAGGAGTTGCGCAAGCGGGCGCTGCGCAGGCTGTGGCGCCTCAATCCGGTCTTCGCCAACCTGGACGGTCTCAACGACTACGACGAGGACTTCACCGCCGCTGCCGCCGCACTCGAGGGCGTGAAGACGCTCTATCAGGTTGGCAAAGGCATGGTCCTGCCCGAAGAGCCGGTCGGAGAGGGTCCGGCCGATGCGGATCCCGCCGCGGAAACGGGCGAATCGTCGGCGGAGGGGGAGGAGTCTGTGGAGGGTGGAGACGACGAGGTCGACCCCGGACAGGTCGGACAGATGGCGCGCGCGCGGGCTCCGGATCCCGTCGCGGGGGCGAATGCGACTCCGACGGTCGAGCCGGAGACCGCTGGGATCCCGGCGGAGCCGGCGCGGGCGCCGACCGTCCGTTCCGCCGCTCGCCGCCGCTGGGGCCGCTTCGAAGGTTGAGCCTATAGTACATAAGTATATGCCCGCCAAGGCCCCCGCGGATGGGATCGGCGGCACGGTTCGTCTTGAGGCATGGATCTCCGGCCAATGCTTCGACGGGGCCGGTCAAGTTTCAGTAGCGAAATAATATTATCCTTCTATCGCGGATGACTTGCCCCCGTCTGCCTAATTCTTGCGCAAGTTTCCACAGAGGTTTTGTGTGTTCGCGCATGCAGCATGCTAACTTGTTGACAGAACCCCGATCCAATGTCTCTTATTCTCTCGAACGAAACCCAAACCCCTTGAAAAAAAAGGGGTATTGGCATTGGCCTAGAGGCCCCGCGTGGCGGACCTTATCCAGAGGGAGCGTGGCGCGGGACGATCGAGCCGAGAGCGGGGAGGCACGGCTTAGTTGGCGGCGGTTTTGCAGGCGCAGCAGGCAGCAGAGGAAGACCGGCTCCGGGCCGGTTGGTACTCCCTGCTTGCGCGCCTTCTGGCCGCGCCGGCGGACGACGAGGTCATGGCGGTACTGCGCGGCCTCGGGGACGACGAGACCGAGTTGGGGGCTGCACTGCGGGCGCTCAAGGCGGCCGCCGGGGCGGCCTCGCCGGGTGCGGCCGAGCAGGAGTTTTTCGATCTCTTCGTCGGCGTCGGACAGGGCGAGCTGGTGCCCTACGGCTCCTACTATCTGACCGGGTTCCTGCACGAGAAGCCCCTGGCGCGGCTGCGCGACGACATGGCGGCTTTGGGCATTGCCCGGTCCGAAGGGGTCTCGGAATCCGAGGACCACATCGCCGCGCTCTGCGACATGATGGCTGGTCTGATCACCGGCGCGTTCGGCGCGCCGGCCGACCTGGCCACCCAGCGCAAGTTCTTCGACGATCACATCGGCTGTTGGGCGCCTCGGTTCTTCGAGAACCTGGAGGCTGCGTCCTCGGCCGCGTTCTACATGCCGGTCGGCACCCTGGGCCGCCTCTTCATGGCGGTCGAAAGCCAGGCATTCGAGATGGCGGCCTAGCGCTTCACGCAAGAGTGATAGGGGTCCGGGGCGGGCCCCCTAGGCGACGATCCGCTCCGTGCAACGTTCACCAAGGAAGGAAAGGTGGGCAGATGAGCAAGAAGAAGGAAGAGGCTTCCATCGGACGCCGTGACTTCTTCCGCAAGGCCGGCCTCGGGGCCGGCGCGGTCGGCGCGGCCGCGGTCGGTCTCTCAGCCGAGCAAGGCGAGGCGGCCGAGCCCGCCAAGACAGCGCCGGGCCGTGCCGGGTACCGCGAGACCGCGCACGTGAAGAAGTACTACGAGCTATCCAGGTTCTGATAACAGAAGCAAGTTAGGAGACGTCAATGCTTACCAAGAAGACGAATGGGGTGGCGAATGGCCCCCGTTTGTCCAAAGCCTTGGCTGGCATGGTCGGCAGCGCAATCGACCGTCGAACCTTCCTGAAACGCTCTGGGCTGACCGCGGGTGGTGCCGTGGCGGTGGCGAGTCTGTCTTCGGGAATGGTCAAGAAAGCCGAGGCCCAGGCCTCGTCTTCCGGCGGCGAGGTGCAAATGGTCAAATCCGTTTGCACGCACTGTTCGGTCGGCTGCACGGTCATGGCCGAGGTCCGGAACGGGGTTTGGGTCGGGCAGGAGCCCGGTTGGGACAGCCCCTTCAACCTCGGGGCCCACTGCTCCAAGGGCGCCTCGGTGCGCGAGCACGCGCACGGCGAGCGCCGGCTGAAGACTCCGACCAAGCTGGTCGGCGGCAAATGGCAGAAGGTCAGCTGGGAAGACGCCATCAACGAGATCGGCGACAAGATGCTGGAGATTCGCCAGCAGTCCGGTCCCGATTCGGTGTACTGGCTCGGCTCGGCCAAGCACAGCAACGAGCAGGCCTACCTGTTCCGCAAGCTCTACGCCTTCTGGGGCTCCAACAACGGAGATCACCAGGCGCGGATCTGTCATTCCACCACGGTCGCGGGTGTCGCCAACACCTGGGGCTATGGCGCGATGACGAACAGCTACAACGACATCCACAACTCGCGCGCCATCTTCCAGATCGGCGGCAATCCCGCCGAGGCGCACCCGGTCGCCATGCAGCACATGCTCAAGGCGAAGGAGCAGAACAACGCCGCCTTCATCGTGTGCGATCCGCGCTTCACGCGCACGGCCGCGCATGCCGACGAGTTCGTGCGGTTCCGTCCCGGGACCGACGTGGG
>CAMYMY010000297.1 GCA_947259625.1 uncultured Kiloniellales bacterium
TTGATGACCTCGGCGCCGGCTTCGGCCAGCAGCAGGGTCGCCAGCGGGCCCGGCAGTAAGGTCGAGAAGTCGAGCACACGCACACCTTCCAGCGGCCGTGCGGCCCGGCGACTCTCTCGATTGGCGGTGGCAGAGCTGGGCACGGAAAGAGCCTCCCGGCATCGCTTCGCGGCCACGGCCGCGGGGCACCGGGCATCTTACGGCTCGCGGGGCTATGTGCGCCAGAGAGGATCGGCTCGGCGGTCTTTCGGATGCGTTCGGATCTTGGCCCGGGTCGATGCTTTTCTTGGGGCTTTGGCACGATTTGTTAGCTCATTTCGAGTATAGTTGGATCCACTCTGCACACAGGGGGCGAGGTGCCGCCAATGCTGTTGCGCATGACGAGATGGCCGGGTTCATCGGCCGCGCTCTGCTGGATCATGGCGCTGGTCCTTGGCCTTGCCTATGCCGCCACGGCGTGGGCGCAGACGATCCAGAACCCGAGGCGAATCGCCGAGGGGCCGGCTGGGCAGCTATTGGTCTCCGACCGCTCCGGATCCATCGTCGCGGTAGACCGAAGCAGCCTGCAGCCGCTTTGGAGCTTTCAGCTGCCGGCGGAGGGCGCGCCCTTCGGGTTGGCGACGTCGAACCGGCTGGTCTTCGTGGGCAACACCGGGACCGGGAATGTCGAGGTCTATCGGCTCACGGGGGGCCGGGGCGGGAGCAAGACGCTCCGTTTCGCATACAACCTCGGCAACTCTTCCCCAGGTGAGACGGGCACCATCCAAAACCCGATCAGCATAGATACGGACCGCAAAGAGAAGCTCGTCTTCGTTCTCGACGGCTCGATGAAGAAGGTCAAGGTCTTCGATCAGAAGGGCGCGTTCCTGTACGACTTTGCCCCCGTGGATCGGGACGGTGTACTGCTCAGCCCGGTATCGCTGGAGGTGGACGAGCTGCACGGCGAGGTGCTGGTCGCCGACTATGGCGACCCCAGCGGCGGCTTCGCTGCGAGTGCGCCGGCGCGAATTCTCATCTATGGCTACGACGGCACCCTGCTCGACCAGATCGACGGCAGCGGCTTTCTTGGAAGCAACTTCGTCTTCAGGCGGGTGCAGGGCATGGCCGCCAGTGCGGACGGCCGGATCTTCGCGGCCGATCCCCTGGGCAGCCGGATTCTTGTCTTCGAGCGGAGCAACGGCGAGCTCAAGGAGGCTCTGGGCACCCAGGGCTCGGAGCCGGGACAGCTCATGATCCCTACGGACGTCCTTCTCGACCAGGACAGCGGCGATCTGTTCATCGTCAACAACCGGGGCGGCCGCAGGGTCGAAGTCATACGGGGCGCGGGAGGATGACGATGATGGGAACCAGATGGGTCGCTGCCATCTCGCTGCTCGCGTGCGCTTGGCTTTTGCTTTTGCCGCCGACCGCCCAGGCGCAGATCGGCGGCATGACCTGCATCGAATGCCACGGCGATCCTCTCGCCGGGGGCTTTCACGGCGGCTTCAGGAATCTGGTCGGCCTGACAGACGCCGAGATGGAGATCGTTTGCCTCAGCTGCCACGACGGCAGCTATACGAACCCACAGGGCGTCCTGGCACCCGAGGCCGCAGTTCACCAGAACAACAACCCCGGCGCGGGTCGTGACGAATACGGGGACTTCAAGGCCAGCTGCCTCGACTGCCACAACAATCACTCTCCCTTGCTCGCCGGCGACGGGACCACGAGCATCGTCACGATCAGCCCCACGCCCGATCCCACTGTCGACGAGGCGCACGACATCGAGCCTACGACCGACTTATTTCTGCTCGACGAGAGCTCGGTCATTCTCTCCGTCGCGCACCCCATCGAAATCGTCGACGACACTGGAAGCGTCACCTTCGTCGAGGGTGTCGACTACCAAGTCGAGACGGCCAACGGCGATCCGAGGAGGATTAGGATCCTGCCCGGCGGCGCGATCAGGGCCGCGGCCCCGCTGACGGTTTTCGCCCATAATTACGAGTTCGCGGCCAACCAGCAGCTGCTCGGCCGCGAGGTCGTCGAGCGGAACTCGACCGACGGATTGGCCCGCATCCGCAGGCCGATCATCGTCGACCCCAACGGCGACGACAATGGTTCGGGCAACCGGCGCTTCGAGGACGATTTCCAGAACGGCTGGGCCTGCAGCAACGGCATCCCGGACGACCCGGCCTGCCTTGCAGACGACGTCCGAGAGCTGGTCTTCCACGACCAGGTCACCGAGAACGGGACGAATTGGGTGCCGACGATCGTGAGCTTCAACCCGGCCGTAACCACTGGTCCCCGCAACGGCGCCTGTAATTCCTGCCACACCCGGACCAGCCATCACCGGCGCAACGACCTGGGCGAGTTCGGCGGCGGCGACGACCACAACCACAATATCGCCAGGCCGTGCGACGACTGCCACAACCACAAGGACGGCTGGGTGAACAAGGGCGGCTAACGCACGCCGCGGTATCGTGCCCTGAAATCCCAGAACGCCGGGGGCCGAGGACCCGGCCCGCCGGCGCTGGATTCGGGTAGCCGGTTGCGACGCCGCCTCCGGGCTGGGTTTTTGACCTAAGTCAAAGCGAGATCCGGTGCGGCCATTTAGATAATGGTGGTGGGGCCAATCGAGAGACAGTGTTTCGGTTGGAGGTGTGGAAATTTAAGACATATATGGGCAAGGTGGGCCCGTAGCGGCTAGGCAGGTGGGGCCGCTCTTGCCGAATCGAATAAGGGAGTCGTTGTCGTGATGCGGTTGCTGCAAAACCTCGGATCGAATGCCGGCCGGCGGACCTTGGCTATTGCTGGCGTCCTCTGTCTCGCGCTGGTTGGCTGCGCCACTCGGGACGAACCGCCGGAAACCGTGGACATATCAGAACTCGTATGGCCCCGGCCACCCGAGCAGCCTCGCGTTAAGTTCCTCAACAGCTTCAGTTTTCGAGCTGACGTGCAACCCGACCTAGGGACAGAACAGCTGCTGGGCGCCCTGCTGGGCGCACGAGAGGACAGGGGTGAGCGGCTGAAGAAGCCCTACGGTGTTCACGCGGACAAGGATGGACGGATTTACGTCGCCGACACCGGCTGGGGCAAGGTTGTGGTCTTTGACACCGTCAAGGAGAAGTTCTCCTTCTGGGGCACCGAAGGGAAGGGGCAGCTGACCAAGCCGGCCGGCATTACCTCGGACAGCAAGGGCAGGGTTTACGTCACGGACGTATGGGACAAGCGGCTGATCGTGTATGGCCCGGACGGCGCTTTTCTCTCCGCCATGGGCCGGAAGGGAGAGCTCGAGTCGCCCGTGGGCGTTGCCATCGACGAGAGCCTGGGGCGGATATACGTCGTCGATTCCAAGAAGCACAGCATCGCCGTCTTCGACATGAGCGGCACCATGGTCGCGACCATCGGAGAGCGGGGTAAGGACCCCGGCCAGTTCAATTTCCCCACCAACCTCGCCGTGGACCGGAACGGGAAGCTCTACGTGATGGACACCATGAACTTCCGGGTTCAGGTGCTCGAATCCGACGGCAGCGTCGTGAGCACCTTCGGGGAGGTTGGCGACGGCCTGGGACAGTTCGCACGCCCCAAGGGGATCGCGGTCGATTCCGAGGGGCACATCTACGTGGTGGACGCGGCCTTCAACAACTTCCAGATCTTCGATTCCGAAGGCCAGCTTTTGCTCTTTGTCGGCTCGATTGGCCACAATCCCGGCCAGTTCTGGCTGCCGGCCGGGGCCTACATCGACGGGCAGGACCGGATCTACGTGGCCGACCAGTACAACTTCCGGATACAGGTGTTCCAGTACCTTGGGGAAGACGGCGCTGCAACGACCCCGGCGGATTCCGAGGCGGCCGCGGCACCGAAGGAGCAATGAGGGGGCGCTCGTCCTACACATAGCCCATACCGGCTCGCCGCGGTCATAGACGGTCCGGACTCCGAAAGATCCGGATCGAACGTTGCGGGGAACAACAACGGCCCGCAGTCGATTTGGAGCTTCCGGTTACCGGCGTAGAGGCCCGCGGACTGTCCGGCACTCGACTAGAGACCGTGAATTTTGTATGGTTTATCGAGACCTTGGAGCGAAATAGCGATTCCTTCGTGTTAAGACCGCTTCGAAGCGGAGGGCCAAGGAACCGTGGGGCCAAGAGGCTCGCCCGCCTTACGGCAGGGTCTCGGCGCCGCGTATGGCGGCGGGTCGTGAACGCCGCGCGGCCCGTCCTTTCGCGTTGCGGCCGGCTGACCGTCATCGGGCTCTGCCTCCTAATCATGGCGCCGGACCGGCCATCCCGAGCGGCCGCCGCGGAGGATCCGGCACAGCCGACAACGACTTCCCTGCTCGATAGCGATAGCCAAGCCACGCCGACCAAGATACAGCAGACCCGCCACGACCTGTCGCTTGAAGGTGAGCCATCCTGCAGCTATTGCCACTTGGCCCAGGAGCCCCCGGAGCCCATCAAGCCGCAATGGGACCGCCGGCGCGGCGCCGCCACCTACCCGACCTACAGCGAGGCCGACCTGGAACACATGACGGAATGGCAGCCGCAGGGGGTTTCGCTGGTCTGTCTGTCGTGCCACGACGGCACCCTCGGCCCGGACCGGGTCGTCGACAGCGCCACGGGCGCTCTTGGTTGGAACCCGATACGCGCCGTGATCGGCACGCTCTTCGCGAGCGACCATCCGATATCGGTGGCTTATGCTCGTGTGAGACCCGGCGGTTTCAATGTGGTTCACCGCGGGCGTGTGCGTTCCCTGCCGCTATACGGGGACGGTCAGGACCGGCTCGAATGCGCATCATGCCACAACGCCCATTTCGAAGCCTTCGGTGTCTTCCTGCGGGCCGCCGCGGGGCAAGGCACGCTGTGCAGGACCTGCCATATCAAATAGGGACCGCGAGCAGTCCCGCTCGTCACTCGGTCATCCGCTCGGGGTCCCGCTCGAGAGAATAACGAGCCCGGGATCGGGGTCTTGTGCCAAGGCTCGAAGATGATGACCCGTTTTCCCGAGCGTATTGGAACGCCCGGGGC
>CAMYMY010000298.1 GCA_947259625.1 uncultured Kiloniellales bacterium
CTCCTGAGTCATCACGATGTCACAGAGCGTCAGCGTAAGTTCTTTGTTCTCAAAGTGCTCGGAAACCAGCGCCATATTGAGCACGATATCTATGTCGCCCCTTTGAAGCTGTTCCGTGAGCTTGAGCGCCTCATCGGCGAAATCCATTGCTTCCACGTACCGGCCCATGCGTCTCGTGACCGATACGAGACCATTGATGAGCGGCAATTGTTCACGAAGACGACCGCTCGGGTCATGCCGGCGAATGCTCAAAGTGTCACGAAAGAGCTTTTCCGCGCTGACCAGCATATTGCCGGCCAAGGCGGCGTTTTCCGCGGGTACGTGACCGCTCAGATGCGACAGGAGTTCTGCCTGCAAGCCATAAATCGTCAGGGTCAACTCATGGTCGTCCGAGAGCTCTTGCGAAAGCGAGAGAGCCTGATCGAGATGCGTCTGGGCGGATTGGAGCAAGGCCGCGTCGCCCTGGCCCAACGCGCGGCGGATATTTGCTTGCTGAAGTACCAGTCTTGCAAGGTCGACGTGTGTCGAAATAATCCCTGGCGAATTCGACCGCTGCGCCGCCTCGAAGGCGTCGAGCGCCCGCCGGAAGTGATACTCTGCAACTGAAAAATCACCGCCGTGCATGGCGACAACGCCGAGGCGAGAATGGAATGGTCCGGGCTCGAGATTCGACGACGCCTGAACGTCACGCTCCCTCTCTCGATAAGCCGCCTTTGCGTGGATGCGCTCGAACGCACGATAGCCAAAGTCGCCATTAACTTCCGACAGGAAGAGATGCGCGCGTGCCTTCAGCAACGCGGCCGAACCTTGCTCGGCCTCAGCTGCCTTCAGCGCCAGATAGGCCAGCACCGCCGCTTCCACGAGACGATTGGAAGAGCGGCTGTCGTTCGCATCCTTGAGCAACTGCTCAGCATTGCGTTGCTGAGGATCCGTCAGGACCGGGCCACCGCCGGTTTCGGAAGGCTCTTTGGACTGCACGCTCGACACCAACCAGCCCGTGATGAACAGTAGAAAGAAAATATGGCGCACGAGCATGAATCCCCCATCCTAGCGGGACAGCTTTCGCTCGGCGCAGGGTCTTCAATCGTCGCCCGCGCTTTCCACGCCGTCAGATATCGTCGAATTCGCTCCATTTCAGGGAGCCGATCCGCTGAATAAGCAGCGAATGCCGCTCCGTGCGCTCACCTCGAAGCGTTTTCCAGACATCTACGAGCGCTGTCACGAAAGTTTCGGCAAGGCTTAGGCCTGCTCCTGCCAAGCCGGAACGGTCTTCGCCGAATACGAGCTCGTCGCTCGTCTTCATGAACTCTTGAACGTGCTGAGCTGCTCGTTCAGCAACCTGGGCATAAGGTTCTGCAGTGTCATACGCGCCGGTGGTTTCGAGTTCGACTATGAGTCGATCCAACCCCGAATTCACGTCTGAACGGGCGTCCTCGTAAAGAATCTGGATATTCCGAAGATCCGCGGCCTTGATTTCACCGTCTTCGAGGAGGGACCGGGCCAGCTTGATTCTGCTCTCCGCTTGAGATTTGGCTCGTGACAAGACTTCGACACTGTCGAAAACGACCTCTTTTCCCGATTCCGCTGCCATCGTTGCGCTCCAGACCGTTGTCAAAGCCAAGCCGGAAAGAAGCCAAAATGTGCCGACCAAGAAATACGCAGAGAGGCGCAGCATGCCGCTGTACTTGCGTGCTCGGACGGTGTGTCCGCTTGCTTCCGTTCCGCGCGGGCGACACCGAGATACCATGGTGTTTGCCATCCGGAGAGAATAAACCGGAAGTGGCAGGAACTCACTCAGAAATTTCCTTTCCGGACGCCGCCCGAATTCCAGGGACAGGTTGTCTCGCACTTCGGTAGCGCCCTCGACCCATGGCGACGACCGTTAAATCAATTTTCACGCCTCATAGAGCATCGTCTCTACACTAGCCGATTGCGACCACAGGCGGCCGATTTAAGATGGAAGGATCGATGAGAGCGGTTCTGCTGGCAATTCTTCTTGTCCTGGCCGGCCTTTCGGCGGCCTGGGCGGGAACGCTCGAGTTGAACCCCCGTTACGAGCCGAAGCGGTTCCAGGATCGCGACACGACGGTCGATCCCGACACCTCCGTCTACGGGATCGGGTTCGGCAGCACGGAAGCGGAGGTCCTGGCCGCGTTCGGCGAACCGCAGGGAATCATCGTGATCAACGATGCGAAAAAGACCCTCCTCTATGGGCAGTCCCACCTGTTCACCTTCCGCAACGGGAGGCTCAAGGAGCTCATAGTGAACGATCACATCCTGGACTGGACGCTCTCGAAGCAAATGGAGGAACACCGGTTTTTCGATCGCGGCAAGTGGACCGTAAAACCGGGCTTCCGAAAGGACATGACCTTCGCCGAGGTCAGAACCCTGCTCGGCCGGCCCGACGCCGTGCCCGACCACAGGTATGTCTTCGACGGCGAGCGGTCCTCGATAACGCTCCGGTTTTCCAGGTGGCACGGCCAATCCGGTCCCGAAGCATACAGGCTTAACGGGTTTTCCATCGTGCATTACGGGGAGTGACGCGGAACGGCCCGCGGTCGCGCAAATCGACATCCCCTGAACGGGGCGCGGCGGCGAAGGAACGATTCGGTAGCGGCTCGTCACCCGAAGCCGCCACGCCCTATGGGCACGGATGTCAGTCGATGTTGCCCTTCTTGTGCTGGTCGTACAGGTAACCGCCGATTATGCCTGCCCCGGCGCCAATGGCGGCGCCCATCCCCGCGTTCCCGGCAATCGCGCCAATGGCCGCGCCGCCGGCAGCGCCCATCGCACCGCCGCTAAGGGTCCGGGATCCAGTCGTCTGGCCGCAGCCGGAGACGCTCAGGCCCAGGCACAGTGCGAGTGCGAGATACGATACCCTCATCTTTCAACTCCTTGCTCTTCGACGAAATGCCGGTTTGAAGAGGCTGGCCACCGCCGTGATCGCCACCGGACCCGGGCCGCGGATGCGTAGTCCTACTGATCGCATGGCCACTTGGCCGCAAGGGCTCTGACCACACCGATGACCGTGGGCTCGTCCATGAGCTTCTTGTCTGCCTGGTTCTCCTGCGCCCAGTCGATGAACACCAGAACCCCCTGTTCCAGCGTCGCCGTGTTTGGGTAGCAGATGAGCCGTTTCATGTCCTTGTGGTCGGATATGGCATCGTGATAGTCCACCGCGCCATCGAGATACGCCATGCAGTAATTGATCGACTGCGGTCTGAGAGGATCGTCCACCGGCGTGGTGCAGAGCTCGAGCAGATCCACCGTGTTCGAGATCCAGATTTCCCGCCTCTCGGCGGCCGAGGCCAAGCTGGGCCATAAAACCAAGAGCGCCGCAATGACGAGCGGCTTAGCGAGCAAACGGTTGATGTCCATTCATGCCTCCTCCTCGACAGGGCGCATTGAAGCCAATCGGGCATAAATTCATAATGTTCCACCACCTCGATACAGGTCAATATCGATGAGCACGCCAACGTTGAAACGGGGCACTGAAAGGCGGACAGGCTCTCGGTGATTGGCTGGTCACGGCTATTCCTCTCCATTCCGAGCCGGGACCAGCCACGGTAAGAGCCCCAGCACCGGCAGCGCCAATTCGGCTGACGACGCCGTACCGGCTCAGGAATCGCGACGTTAGGCCCCGAAAAACCAGGAGATCGCTATGCGATGTCCCGACCGACGCCGATGTCGCCGTCGACGGCCAGCCGTGATATCGTTCCCGACAAGAAGGTGGGCGGTATCTGGAAAATCCCAGCTAATACCAAAGGTCGTTGATAGTAACCTTTGGTATTAGATCACATGGTATAAGATCGCGCACCCGCACTCGGCCGACGGTCCCTCCGGCCGCCACCTGCGAACGGAAGAGACCTTGATGCGCCATCCAGCCGACCTCAAGACGCTTGCCTATCTGGGCCTCACGGTGGCGGTCTTCGCCATTCTTTGGGTCTTCGGGTTCGATTCGGACGGGACGCTCGACGTCGGCCTCTGTGCGCCGCTGCTGACGCTGCTCTGCCTCTTGGCCATCGCGGACGCGGTCATCTCCCACAATCACAATCATGTTCCGATCTTCCGGAAGCGCTGGGCGAACCTGCTGGTCGGCTGCGTGATCTCCTTCTTCTACGGTTTTCCGTCGTTCTGCTGGATCCCGACCCACAACCAGAACCACCATGTCCTCAACAACCGGCCCGGCGACTATTCCATCACCACCCGGCCGCGGCGCCATGTCGGCCTTGTGGGCGCCCTGCTCTATCCCACCGTGACCTCCTTGACCCAGGCGCGGCTGATCGGGCCGTTCCTGAGGCGCTGCCGGCGCGGCAACCGCGCTCTTTTCCGGCGCGCGATCGTCGAATACGTGGTCTTCTACGGCGTCATGATCGCTCTCTTCGCCATCGATTGGCGCAAGGCCTTGCTGTTCGCCGTGCTGCCGCAACAGGTCTCGATGTTCTTCATCCAGCATTTCAACTACCTGCAACACATCGAGACGGACTCCCACTCCGAGTTCGGCCATTCGCGCAACTTCACCGGCTGGTTCCTCAATCTCTGCCTCTTCAACAACGGCTATCACACCGTCCACCATCAGAAGCCGGGACTGCATTGGTCGCTCACCCCCCGGGCCCACGCCTAGACGGCGCACAAGATCCCCCGGCATCTCCTGGTCGAGAATCTAGCCACCTTCTGGCTTCGGCGTTTCGTCGCCGATCCCCTCTTGGGACGGGCGCCGCGTCACAAGACGCTGCCGGCCGCGCTGTCGCCCGATACCCTGCTGGTCACGGAGCGGGGAACGGCGATACTCGAACGCGCCTATCGCCTGCGCGGCGTCGCGCCCGCGCCTCGTCCCGCGAAGGTGGCCCTGGCGAAGGCCCCGACCTAGCAAAGAGGCTCGCGGGCGGGCCGCCGCCTCGATCGCCGCATCTCGGAGCCAGCCCGGGCGCATACCAGAGGTATTACGCGGGGCCATCCGATCATGGCTGGATGCGGAAAGACACGTGAGG
>CAMYMY010000299.1 GCA_947259625.1 uncultured Kiloniellales bacterium
TCCGGCTTGGCCCTGGCTCTGGGGCTGTCATTGGCTTTTCCCGGCGCCGTCCGGGCCGACGGCATCGTCAGCACCGTCGTCAACGCGCCGCTTTCGGCCAGCGGAACGGTGCAGAACGCGCGCGTCGGGATCAACGTCTATCTGCAGCGTCCCGAGGCCCCGGGGCCCGAGTTCATGGACCCCAAGGTCGTCGGCCATGGCATCCCCAAGGGCGGGCGCCTCGAGGTCGAGATGGCCGAGGGGTTCGAGCGCGACTGGGCGGTCGGGCTGTCCCAGGCCGCCGTCATGCTGGTCACCGGCGCGCCGCAGCAGGGGTTGCCGGGCAAGGCGGTGGGCTACCAGGTCGCGGAGGGCGACGACGAGAACACCTTCGTTTTCCTTCCCACGGGTGATATGAGCCTGCCGGCGGACAAGCTCATGTCGCCCGCGCCCGGGGCCAAAAAGGACCCGATCGCCCAGCGCGGCATCAAGGTCGTCCACATCGGATTCATGCAGAGCGCGTTCCACAACCGCGGCCAGACCGGAACGGTCAAGGTGCGGATCGTCGACGCGGCCGGCGGAGTCGTCGAGCAGGGCAGCGGCAAGATCGACTTCCTGGCTTCCCCGGTGCCGCAGATCCTGCCGACCAATTTCCCCCAGGGCCGGCGGAACCAAAACTGGCAGCGGGTCAAGGCCGGCACGACCCTCGGCCATGCGGAGGGCACCGTGCCGGTCACGCTCATGCTCTACGCCAAGGCGCAAGAGGACGACCCGGCCAAACTCTACGCGTTCAAGGAAGGCATCCTCGGTGCCGGGGTCCTCTCGACCCAGCAGCTCAAGGCCACGGGCTACGAGAAGCCGGCGCAGCTGGCGCGCTACAACGGCGGCCTCATCGTCCAGGACAGCGACGGCGACGGTGACCTCGAGCCGGGCACGGACCGGATCATCGGCGGCGTCATCGGCAAGGCGCCGGCCGGGGCCAAGGGCCAGGAGCTGCGCAGCCTCGAGCGGGGCGGCAAGCCGGTGTTGTCCCAGGCGACCACCGAAGTGGCGCCCAAGCCGGGCCAGCGCTGGGGCGGCGCCATGATGCAGCTGCAGTTCACCGCCGGCAGCAAGCCTGGAAAATACCGGCCCACGCTCGCCCTGCTGCGCGACCCCGGCGACCTGTCCAGCGGCGACGGTTCGGCCTACACCTATACGATCGTCGTCGAGTGACCGAGGCCCCCTGGGAGGCGGACGGCTTCGAACCCGGGCGAAGTTATGCTAGCCTGGCAGCATTCGAGCTGGGCGACGGAGAGGAGCGCCAGATGCTGACCAGACGACAGTTTTCCACAGGTGCGCTCGGCCTCGGGGGCGCCCTGGCCTTCGCCGGGCGGGTCCGCGCGGCCGGCGGCAAGGAGATCGAACCCGGGGCCAACGGCCTCTACACCCAGCCGTGGTTCCTGGAATCGTTCCTCGAGCTGTCGGACGACCTGACCGAAGCTGCCGGCAAGGGCAAGAACTTCGCGGTGATCTGGGAGCAGAAGGGCTGTCCCTATTGCCGCGAGACGCACCGGGTGAACTTCGCCGACGAGCGGATCAGCAGCTACATTACCGCGAACTTCGAGCTGCTGCAGCTCGACCTCTGGGGTTCGCGCAAGGTCACCGATTTCGACGGCAAGGAGATGGAGGAGCGCGAGCTGGCGCAGCGCTGGAACGTCGTCTTCACCCCGACCATCGTGTTCTTTCCGGCCGACCCGGCGGCGGTCGAGGGCAAGAACGGCCGGAAGGCCGAGGTCGTCCGGATGCCCGGCTATTTCAGGCTCTTCCATTTCCTGACCATGTTCGAATACGTGCGGGGCCGGAAATACGAGGATCTGGCCTTCCAGAAGTTCCTGCAGCAGAAGCTCGCCGAGCTCCAGGCCAAGGGGATCTCGCCGGACGTTTGGTAGGGGCGTCCGGTCGGCGCCGAAGTCCGCCATGATCTAAATCATTGCGAATCTGCGCTATTACCGCGTCAGGTTCCATATGGACTTGCTATTGTAACCCATGACCGAAACCGAGACCTGCCGCGCAGGCGAACGGGGGCGATCTTGACGCGCGAGGGGACGGACCGGCGGCGGAGGGAGGGGGGCACGAAACGCAAGCCGATCGACGTTGCCTTGGCCGACAAGAACCCCCTGGTCCTGACCGGCCTGAAGCAGCTGCTTGCGGAGGACGAGCGCTTCAACCTGGTGATCACCGCCAGCGACGGCGAACGCTTTCTCGAGGCCCTGGACCGGGTGCTTTTCGACGTCGCGGTCATCGGCTGGGTCATGCCCTATTGCGACGGCCATTGCGTGCTGGAGAAGCTGAGGGCCCGCCCCAACGCGCCGCGCATCGTCGTCTATACCGGCAGCGCCGACCCGCAGGTGTCCCGCGAGGTCATGGCCCTGGGCGGCGCCGGGTTCTGCTCCAAGAGCGATCCGCCCGAGGTTCTGCTCGAGACCGTGGCCTCGGTCGGCGCGGGGCGCATGGTCTTTCCCTACGTCGACGTGGGGGCCCTCGACGAGGATCCCCTGCACAGCCTGACGACGCGCGAGCGCGAACTGCTCGCGTCCCTGGCCGGGGGGGCCTCCAACGCGGATCTGGCCAAGGCGTTCGGCGTCTCCATCAACACGATCAAGTTTCACCTCAGGAACCTCTACGACAAGCTCTCGGTGCGCAATCGGGCGCAAGCGGCCGCGCGGCATGCCGCGGCAAGGCACCGCCGATCCTAGGCGCTGCCCACCCGAACGGGTAGGTTTCCACCCGACCGAAAGATATTCCGGGCTATCCGGGCGAACGTTTCGCGGCGTGCAGGACCCGTCTAGCGTGTCGGCAAGATCGAAAACACGATTGGGGAGGAGGCCCATGTCGGCGACCACGCAGCCGACGAACCCGGAGTTTATCTACACCCTGCGCCATGTCACCGAGGTGGCGGCACGCGCGGCCTACGAGTGGATCGGCCGGGGCAACAAGGAGGAGGGCGACGCCGCGGCGGTCGACGCCATGCGCTCGGCCCTCAACCAGCTTCCCTTCCAGGGCACGATCGTCATCGGCGAGGGCGAGAAGGACGAGGCGCCGGAGCTCTACAAGGGCGAGCGCCTCGGCAACGGCGGCTTCGAGGCCGACATCGCCGTCGATCCGGTCGAGGGCACCTCCTATCTGGCCAAGGGTCTGACCAACGCCATGGCCACGATCGCCATTACGCCGCGCGGCACGATGTTCGATCCCGGCCGGGCCTTCTATATGGAGAAGTTCGCGGCCGCGCCCAAGGCCAAGGGCATGATCGACATGTCCTGGCCGGTGGCCCAGAAGCTCGAGGTGCTGGCCGAGGTCCTGGGCAAACGGGTCGCCGACCTGACGGTCTATGTCCTCGAAAAGCCGCGCCACCGGCAGCTGATCGAAGACATCCACGCCGCCGGCGCGCGCGTTGCGCTCTACCCCGCGGGCGATGTCGCCGGCGCGCTCATGGCGGCGATCCCGAACTCGGGGATCGATGCCCTCATGGGCACGGGCGGCACGCCGGAAGGCATCCTCTCGGCCTGCGCCATCCGCGGCCTGGGCGGCGAATTCCTCGGCCGCATAAACCCGCAGCTTCCGAGCGAGACGGCGGCGGTCAAGGCCGCCGGCATCGATACCCATCGCTGGTATGGCCTCGAGGAGCTCGTCGGCTCGCAGGACGTCCTGTTCTGCGCAACCGGCATCACGACTGGCCTTCTGTTCGACGGCGTCGAACGGCGGGACGACCAATATCGCGTGCAGACCTTGATGATCTCCGGCACGACCGGAGAACGGCAGATACTGACCAGCTATCTGCCGGTCGATGGAACAGCTTAAGCCAGACAGGGAGCCGGAAATGCCCAAGAACCGTGTCTCGCGCCCCATCATCCTCGGCATCGTCGGCGATTCCGCGGCCGGCAAGACGACGCTCTCTGCTGGGATCGCCGGAATCATGGGGGCCGACCGCGTCGCGGTGATCTGTAGCGACGATTACCACAGCTATTCCCGCGCCCAGCGCGCCGAGAACGGCATCTCCGCGCTCGATCCCAAGGGCAATTACATCGACATTCTGGAACAGCACCTTCAGCTGCTGCGCAACGGCAAGCCGATCCTGAAGCCGGTCTACAACCACGACGGCGGCACCCTGGACGCGCCCGAATATGTCGAGCCGAAGCCCTACATCATCGTCGAGGGCTTGCTCGGCTACACCACCCGCGCCATGCGGGACTGCTATGACGTGAAGCTTTACCTGGATCCGGAGGAGGAGCTGCGGGTGCGCTGGAAGATCCAGCGCGACACCGGCAAGCGCGGCTATACCGAGGAGCAGGTTCTGGCCTCCCTGGAGAAACGCAAGGCCGACAGCCCGGCCTTCATTCACCCGCAGCGCACCTTTGCCGACATCGTCGTGCAGTTCTATCCGCCGGCCCAGCATGCCGAGGAAACGGGCGCGCACCTCAACGTCCGGCATATCCTCCGGCCGACCCTGCCGCATCCGGACCTGACGCCCCTGCTGGATCCGAGTGCGAACTCGGGACTGCACTTGGAGCTGTCGCGCGACAGCGACGGCAAGCCGGTCGACGTTTTGGAAATCAACGGCAACATCCCCTGCGAACGGGCGGTGCGCATCGAGGAGCTGCTGTGGACCCTGGTGCCCGAGGCCAGCCACCTGCGCGCCAATGTCGGCGCCTACTCCAACGGCGACGGCAGCGAAACAAGCCACCCCCTGGCGCTGACGCAGCTGTTCATCGGCTACCACATGGTCAAGGCCGCGCTCGGCGAGCACGCGATCTAGAAAGGGCGGACGAATGGCAACCCTGGACATGGCAAGGGATCCCGTGACACCCGACACCCCGGACGCGGCCGGAGTCGGCCACGGCGATCTTGCGAACGCGGTACGATTTCTGGCGATTGACGCTGTGGAGCGTGCGGGGTCTGGTCATCCCGGGATGCCGATGGGGATGGCGGACGTTGCGACGGT
>CAMYMY010000300.1 GCA_947259625.1 uncultured Kiloniellales bacterium
TCGACGGCGCCGGCGAGAAGAAGGAGATCGAGGGCCGCTGCACGCAGATCCGCGCGCAGGTCGAGGAGACGACCTCCGACTACGACAAGGAGAAGCTGCAGGAGCGCTTGGCCAAGCTGGCCGGCGGCGTCGCGGTGATCCGGGTCGGCGGCGCCACCGAGATCGAGGTGAAGGAGCGCAAGGACCGGGTCGAGGACGCCATGCACGCGACCCGCGCCGCGGTCGAGGAGGGCATCCTGCCGGGCGGCGGCGTGGCCCTGCTCTACGCGGGCAAGGCGTTCGACGGCCTGAAGCCGGTCAACGATGACCAGAGGGTCGGCGTCGACATCGTGCGCCGGGCGCTGCAGGCCCCGGTGCGCCAAATCGCCGAGAACGCCGGCGTCGATGGCGCGGTCGTGGCCGGCAAGCTGCTCGAGGGCAACGATGCCAAGCTCGGCTTCGACGCCCAGAAGGGCGAATACGTCGACATGGTCAAGGCGGGCATCATCGACCCGACCAAGGTGGTGCGCACGGCCCTGCAGGATGCCGCCTCGGTGGCGGGCCTGCTGATCACCACCGAGGCCATGGTCGCCGAGAAGCCCGAGAGGAAAGACGGCATGCCGGGCGGCGCGCCGGACATGGGCGGCATGGGCGGCATGGGCGGCATGGGCTTCTAAGTCCCCCACCCAGCCAAAGGGACAAAGGGCCGCGGTTTCGACCGCGGCCCTTGCCGTTTGGCCGGACCGCCGCTAAAGCTCACGGGCCATGCTGCCTGATCCCGACACCGTCACCGAGATACTGGCCGAAGCCGCCGCGACGGAGGTCCTGCCGCGCTTCCGGGCGCTCGAGCAACACGAGGTGCAGCGCAAGGAATCCGGCGAGCTGGTCACCGTGGCCGACGTCGCCGCGGAGCAACAGATCAGCCGCCGGCTGCTCGATCTTCTGCCGGGCTCGCTGGTGGTCGGCGAGGAGGCGGTGGCCGAGGACCCGGGCATACTGGAGGCGCTCGGCGGCGAGGCGCCGGTCTGGGTCATCGACCCGATCGACGGCACCGGCAACTTCGCCGAGGGCGTGGCCTGCTTCGCGGTCATGACGGCGCTGGTGCGGCAGGGCGAAACGATCGGCGCCTGGATCCACGATCCGACGACGCCGGCGACCGCCGTAGCCATGGCAGGGCAAGGCGCCTGGCTGGACGGCGAGCGTCTGCGCGCGGCCGCCGGCGGTCCGGTCGCATCCCTCAGGGGCACGCTGCACAGCGGCATGTTCTCGACACCCGAAATGACCCGTCACATCCGCTCCCGGCGCCACCTCCTGCAGACCGTCAAGACGCTGCGCTGCGCCGGGCACGAATACCTGCGCCTGGCCCGCGCCGAGACCCACTACTCGCTGTTCACCAAAATGATGCCCTGGGACCATGCGCCCGGCGTCCTGATCCACCGCGAGGCGGGCGGCACCGGGCGCACGCTGGACGGCGCGCCCTACAACCCGGCCCGCCGGCCGTCGCCGGCCCTGCTGCTCGCCCCGGACGAGGCCTCCTGGACGGCATTGCACGAGACCCTGTTCGGCGGCAGCAAGTTCGCCGCGCCCTAGCAAAGCGCTTGTCGGCGCATAGGGATTTCCTGTACATGCGGAGACGGGCGACGGGGGCATAACGGGGAGACGGGTCATGGCCAAATCACTGCCCAAGGAAACGCGCGTCGTCATCATCGGCGGCGGCATCGTCGGATGTTCGCTCGCCTACCACCTGACCAAGCAGGGCTGGCGCGACGTGGTCCTGCTGGAGCGCAAGAAGCTCACCTGCGGCACGACCTGGCACGCCGCCGGCCTGGTCGGCCAGCTGCGCGCGACGGCCAACATGACCAGGCTGGCCCAGTATACGGCCGAGCTCTTCGCCACCCTCGAGCAGGAGACCGGCCAGGCCACGGGCTTCAAGCAGAACGGCAGCATCTCGGTCGCCACCACCGAGGAGCGCTTCGAGGAATGGAAGCGCGGCGCCTCCATGGCCAGGACCTTCGGCCTCGACGTGGAAGTCATCAGCCCCGGCGAGATGAAGGAGCGCTGGCCGCTGCTGAACGTCGAGGACGTCGTCGGCGGCGTCTGGCTGCCCAAGGACGGCCAGACCAACCCGATCGACACCACCGTGGCGCTCGCCAAGGGCGCGCGCGCCGGCGGCGCCCTGATTTTCGAGGACACCAAGGTCACGGCGATCCACCGCGCCAGTGGCCGGGTGACCGGCGTGACGACTGACCGCGGCGACATCGAGGCGGAGTTCGTGGTCAACTGCGGCGGCATGTGGGCGCGCGAGGTCGGCCTGATGTGCGGGGTCAACGTGCCGCTGCACGCCTGCGAGCACTTCTACGTGCTGACCGAGGATATGGACGGGCTGTCGCCCGACCTGCCGGTGCTGCGCGACCAGGACGGCTGCGCCTACTACAAGGAGGACGCCGGCAAGCTGCTGCTCGGCGCCTTCGAGCCGAACGCCAAGCCTTGGGGCATGGACGGCATCCCCGAGGACTTCGCCTTCGACGAGCTGCCCGAGGACTTCGACCACTTCATGCCGGTCCTCGAGGGCGCCATGAACCGCGTGCCGGCCCTGCAGAAGGTCGGCATCCGCAAGTTCTTCAACGGTCCAGAGAGCTTCACGCCGGACGACCGCTACATGCTGGGCGAGGCGCCGGAGCTGAAGAACTTCTTCGTCGCCGCCGGTTTCAACTCGGTCGGCATCCAGTCGGCCGGCGGTGCGGGCAAGGTGCTGGCCCAGTGGATGGCCGAGGGCCACCCGCCGATGGACCTGTGGGACGTCGACATCCGGCGCATGTTCCCGTTCCAGGGCAACCCGATGTACCTCCATGACCGAGCGACCGAGGTGCTCGGCCTGCTCTACGACATGCACTGGCCCTACCGGCAATGCGTGACCTCGCGCGGCCTGCGCCGCTCGCCGCTGCACGACCGCCTGGCCGCCCGCGGGGCCTGCTTCGGCGAGGTGGCCGGCTGGGAGCGGGCCAACTGGTTCGCGCCCGAGGGCGTCGAGCCGAAGTACGAGTACAGCTTCAAGCGGCAGAACTGGTTTCCCTATGCGGCCGAGGAGCACAAGGCCGTGCGCGAGGCGGTCGCGCTGTTCGACCAGACCTCCTTCGCCAAGTTCCTGGTCCAGGGCCGCGACGCCGAGGCGGTGCTCCAGCGCGTCTGCGCCAACGACGTGGCGGTGCCGGCCGGCAAGGTCGTCTATACCCAGTGGCTGAACGAGCGCGGCGGCATCGAGGCCGACCTGACGGTCACGCGCCTCGCCGAGGACGCGTATCAGGTGGTGACCGGCGCGGCGGTGGCCGGGCGCGACTTCAACTGGCTCATGCGCAACATTCCCGACGACGCCCACTGCATCGCGACCGACGTGACCTCGGGCAGCGCGGTCCTCAGTGTCATGGGTCCGAACAGCCGCGCGCTACTCGCCAAGCTGAGCGACGCGGACCTGTCCAACGCGGCCTTCCCCTTCGGCACCGCCCGGGAGATCGACCTGGGCATGGCCCGGGTCCGGGCGGTCCGGATCACCTATGTCGGCGAGCTGGGCTGGGAGCTCTATGTGCCGAGCGAGTTCGCCCCTGGGGTATTCGACGCGATTCTGGCCGAGGGGGACGCTTTCGGCCTCCGCTTGGCCGGCATGCACGTGCTGGATTCCTGCCGCATCGAGAAGGCGTTCCGGCACTGGGGCCACGATATCACCGACGAGGACACGCCGCTCGAGGCCGGCCTGGGTTTCGCCTGTCGTTTGGACAAGAACGCGGCCTTCATCGGCCGCGACGCCCTTCTGCGTCAGAAGGAGGCCGGCCTGAAGAAGCGCCTGGTGCAGTTCGCCCTAGAGGACCCCGAGCCGCTGCTCTACCACAACGAGCCGATCTACCGGGACGGCGAGATCGTCGGCTATACCACCTCTGGCAACTACGGCCATCACCTGGGTGCCGCAATCGCCCTGGGCTACGTCAACCATCCGGACGGCGTCGATGCCGACTTCGTCAACTCGGGCCGCTACGAGATCGAGGTCGCCTGCGAGCGCTTCCCGGCGCGGGCCAGCCTACGGCCGCTCTACGACCCCAAGGCCGAGCGGGTACGGATGTAGCCTGCCTGCTGGCCTCACGGGATAGCGCGATCTGGCTCTAGCGCCCGGATTGGGGCGAAACTAGGTTGAACCATGTAACGTTGCGGACCTTGAGGCTTGCGCCGCGCGAGGGCAGGGGCCCAACGTTCAACATATTTGGTATGACATTCACCACTGGACTCGCCGACAGGCTCGGGCCGGGCGGTCCGTCCTCGTATGAGGGAGGAAAGCAATGCTGATTGGCGTTCCCAAGGAGATCAAGAACCACGAATACCGCGTCGGTCTGATACCGTCCAGCGTCGGCGAGCTGGTGCATAGCGGTCATCAGGTCATCATGGAAACCAATGCCGGCAACGGGATCGGCATGTCCGACGCCGACTACGAGGCCGCGGGCGCTTCGATCGTCGGCACGCCCGACGAGGTCTTCGAGCGGGCCGACATGGTGATCAAGGTAAAAGAACCGCAGGCGGACGAGCGCAAGAAGCTGCGCCCCGGCCAGATCCTCTTCACCTATCTGCACCTGGCGCCCGATCCGGAGCAGACCAAGGACCTGGTGGAGAGCGAGGCGGTCTGCATCGCCTACGAGACGGTGACCGGCCCGACCGGCGGCTTGCCGCTGCTGGCGCCGATGTCCGAGGTGGCCGGGCGCATGTCGATCCAGGCCGGCGCCAGCTGCCTGGAGAAAGCCCACGGTGGGCGCGGCGTGCTGCTCGGCGGCGTGCCGGGCGTGCCGCCCGCCGACGTGGTCATCCTGGGCGGCGGCATCGTCGGCACGAATGCCGCCATGATGGCCCTCGGTCTGGGCGCCTGTGTCACGATCGTCGATCGCTCGGCTGATGTCCTGCGGCGCCAGGTCGTT
>CAMYMY010000301.1 GCA_947259625.1 uncultured Kiloniellales bacterium
CCAGGACCGCGGCATCCAGGGCGTCGCCGAGCCGGGCCTTGACCAGGTAGCCCCGGGCGGCATCGGTCCCGAGACCGATGAACCCCAGCAGCGGTATCAGCACCGCCGCGGTAAGCGGAAGCGACGCCCCGCCCTCGTCCGTCAGAAACCGGCGGCATTTGGCCCTTAGCCCATCCGCAAGGCGCGGTGGATCATCGAACGGTCGCATGCCCAGGTCTCCTTATCAGCGATCGTATTTGGAAGATCTATTGATCATATTAATGTCTGGTTAATAACACGTGAACGAATCACAAATTTATTGTTATAGTATTGTTGGAATGCTAATATATATTGACTGTCACGTTTGTGTTTACCTGAATTGCGGTGTGAGTCCTGTGCCTGCACAGGGTCCGTTCCACGGTCGCCGTTGTATTGCCGAGCGATTCGAAACGCCGAGGGGGTCCGCGGTCGATTGTGACGGTTTGCGTTCCCCAACGATCGGCACCATCTGCGCCGGCCGCCGGCGGCCTGACTACGGGGCTGCCATGGGCACCGTCACCGATGGCGCCACCGCGCGCAGCCGTTGGCCGGATGGGCGATGCCGTCTTCCGGGCGTTTGTCAGGCCGCTTTGATCGCGCGACGGTTGGTCCGATTCCGGTGTGCCTGGAACCGGTACCGGCCCTCGACCCGACCGCGTACAGCTTGGGATTTCAAGGGTGGGCGGCCGTCCGGCGGAGCGGTCGTCATTGAGAAATCCGCAATTCCGACAGGGCGCCGGCAATCTCCTTGAACACGCCGTTCAGGGCGGCGCCGTCGGCTGCGAAATAGTAGTAGGGCGCCCGCGGCTCGCTGGCGACCTCCTGCAATAGCGCCTGCAGCGGCCCTGAATCGTGGTAGAACTGGATCACGTAGATCTTGATGCCCTGGGCCTTGGCGCTCGCCGCGACCGCGCGCAGGCGGTCGTCCATGCCGTTGGCGCCGGCGCTCGAACCGACCCCGAAGACGGCATTGTAGCCGTCGTGGTCGCCACCGTAGTGTTCGCCGTCGGTGAGCAGGACGATGGCCCGTTCGTGAAGGCCCTGGGGGAAGGGGTCGGCATCGTCGAACGGCTCGCCCGGCGAGACCACGCGCCAAGCCCACGCCAGTCCCTGAGCGATGTCGGTGACCCCATCCGGGTTGGTCAACTCGTCGACCGCGCTTTCGATGGTCGTCCTCTGGTTGGTCAAAGGCGTGATGCCGTGGGCCAGACAGTCCCCATAGTCGATGCCGCTGTCCATCCAGGCCAGCCATTCGGTACCGTCGACCGTGGTCGCCGGGCCGAGCAGATGATCGGCGTCGTCATCGTTGGTGGCGTTGTCGCTGTAGCGGGCGAAGACGCATCCGTTCCAACCGGCGGGCGGAGTCCTCAGTAGGGGCACAGGCGAGTTGGCCGCGAGATAGGTCTCGGACTGTGGGTTGCCGGTCAAAGGGTCGGTGAAGACTGCCGTCGGCACCGTCGTGACCAGGCCGGGATCGTAGACGGTTCCGTTCAGGGTCACGTTGACCGCGCCGTTCCACGGCACCAGCCCGATGAGGAGCCCGTCCTTGCTCGCCTCGGTGCCAAAGAGGATGTCGAGCAGGCTATGCGCCGCCGTTCGGGCCGCGGCGATACGCGTGCTGCCGGCGCCGTCGGAATCGTCCATCGACCTGGACAGGTCGATCGACAGCGCGACGTCCATGTTGATAGTCCGGCGTGTGACCTGGGTTGCCGATCCGATCCTCAAGGTGTTGAAACCAAACAGCCGCATGAAAGCGGTATCAAGATCCGCCGATGCGCTTACCGTGATCACCTCTTCGTTGGGGCTCACCGTCGCCGGGTTCAATGTCACTGTTGCGCCCATGTAGCCGGGCGGAAAGTTGGCGTTGAAGTACTTGTGCATCTCCGATTGCAGATTCGTCAGGTCGCTCACATGGGCGCCGGCCAGCACCGCGGCGTCCAGGGCGTCGCCGAGCCGGGCCTTGACCAGGTAACCCCGGGCGGCATCGGTCCCCAGGCCGATGAATCCCAGCACCGGAATGACAATCGCGGCGACCAGCGGGAGCGACGCCCCGCTCTCATCCGCCAAGAAGCGGCGACACGTGACCTTCAATCCGCACCCCCAGAGTCCAAAATCCGCCAACGAAATCATGCCTTGACTCCCAAGATTGTGCGCAGGCCTCAGAGTCCGACTCGAAATGATATGCACGATATCAATGTGTTAGCATAGCCCCTCTTGTCATCGCCGGGCTTGACCCGGCGATCCAGGACAACGTTCGAGGCCGGCAACTCCTGGATGGCCGGATCAAGTCCGGCCATGACAAGCTCTGGCGTGGCGTTGCTAACACTATGATCTACCTTCGCTCATTTTGGGTCGGGTGCTCAAATAGTTAACAATTCGTGAAATATTATAAGCATTAATGCTTTATTAGCAATATTTTTAATGTAAAAATATTGTACAAATTAAATATTAATGATGTATTGGAAATTATTTTATTTCAAATACGATATAAATTTATGCATTCGTTTTGCGTGATTTGCCGTGCCGCCCGATAAACGAGTGTCAGGCGACATGCCTGGGCGACCGCGCTTTCGGTCATTCCCGCGCAGGATCGCATCTGCGTCTCGAGGCGCGAAACCGAGCACGACCAATCGCCCGGATGGACATGACCCCCCGTGTAGTTCGGACTATGGATGTTCCCCGGGCTCCCCCACCTTGCGCGTGACCCCGGTGCGCCGGCACGGCCAGCCGAGCAGACCTCGGCGTCGAAATCGTCGGGCAGTGCTGTGGGCGTGCCGAGAGCCGGGGCACGCGAAGACGGCAGGTCTCGACGCGATTGGACAAGCCATTTCGGTTCACATCAGGCTCGCCATTCCCCCGCGCAAGACCGGCAACGTGATCGCCTATCTCGTCGCCGGGAGCATTTGCGGTCTTGCCGCGTCAGGGCCCATCGATTTGTTGCTCGCCCATGCCGTGAGCAGCAGCCCGGCGACCGGCTTTCTCGCGAGCTTGCTTCTCCTGGCCGGCATCATCGCCTGCTTCTGGCTCTTGGCCCGGCGACTTGTTCGGGGCGGCGCAAAAGGCCGAACACCAAAGCCCATTCGCTTCGCTCGGAATCGATACTGGTCCGCTCTCCCGCCCGGCCGCCCAGTGAACCGATTGCCATGGGTGGCCGGGAAGGCGAGCGGGCTGGTTCCGCGAAGACTGAAGTCGCGCTCGTCCGACCCCGCGGGATCTGAAGACGCTCTACAGCTCCTCCTCGGCCAGAAAGCCCGTGGAGTCGGCGTTGATCTGGATCGGCCCGAGCCCGCCCATGAAGGGCATCAGGAAGGTGAACGTGTATCTGACCTGGATATCGACCCAGCGGGTATTGTCCACGTTGTTCGTTATGTCGGGATCGATGATGGCATCGACCCCTTCAGTGTCGATCAGACCGGCCAGCGCGACCTTCGTCTTAATGAAGTCCTTGAGCTGGTTCTCGTAGGCCGTTTGGTCCTCGGCGGACGCGCTTGCGGGCGGCGGCGGGTTGACCACGGCCCAGCGCGTGCCTTCCTCGGCCGCATAGAAGAGCATGGCCTGGGTGAAGGAGAACCGGCCCAGCTCGATGACACCGAGCAGCAGGGAGAGGAAGATGCCGGCGGCCAGGGCGAACTCGACGGCGGTGACCCCGGACTCCGAATCGGGCCCGCGGAACAACCGCGCCAGGGACTCAAGCGGCGGGCGTTTCCGATCGCTGAAGCTTCGCATCATCATTGGTCCTCGCCTGGTGATTGTCCGGCCGGCTCGACGGGTCCGGCCACGGGTCAGTTGAGCCTGAGCAGCACCTGATCCCCCAGCGTGACCGGGTTGGTCACCCCGGGATAGCTCAGGATCAAGGAGAACTGCTCGGTAACGCCGATCGCGATCGAGCGGTTGACGTCGCCGCCGCCGCAGTCGACGTCGACGTCGCAGGCGGGCGCGTTGAAGCCGGTGTCGGAACATTCGCAAACCCAGGCCACGGTAACGCTGGCCAGGGGCACGTGGGCGTTGTCGGCCACGGTCTGCGCGATGGCTCCGGTGTTGCTCTGTACCGGCCGGCGCACCATGGCGTACTGGACCCCGGCGCGCACCCCGTTGGCCAGGGTCATCTGCCGGGTGTAGGCCATGCCGAAGTCGACGATGGCGATGATGATCAGCGCCAGGACCGGAGCGATCAGCGCGAGCTCGACCACCGCGACGCCGGTTTCCTCGCCCCTGAAGCGGGCCAGTGGGCTTCCGGACCAGAGCGAGGCCATCCGAAGGTTTATTTTAGAACGCATGGTCGAATGCTCCTTTGCTCGGGCCCGCTCGGACAAAACACGCCGGCTCGGGGAGCCACAGCTTGGTCTGCTGAACGTTCGCTCCGATACGACGCACGCCGGCCTTCCCAAGGAAGGCGATCAGGGCACGGGTGCGATCCGCCGGCTGGCCAAACGATAGGTCTCGCTCAAGAGGCTTGACGTTGGTGGACCTCGATGTTTTCAGGTTGTCGGATATATCCAAGTATTAACCTTGTTACCTACATTTCTATCTAAACATAAACTCTTTTGTATTATAATATTTAAGGCATTACTAGAGCATTAAGGCGCGTTCATGGCGTTTAAATAAAACATTTCGATAGAAATGACTCGATTTTGCATGTATTCAACATACAGCGCCCGTCGCTCGAGGCCACGCAAGTGGGAAGAGGGCTCGGGTGGCGGGTCCGTGGGCCGGGGCCGGCTGCGCCAGGATCCGGACCCGCGGCCGACGGACGCGCAGGCGGCCTGTTCGACGGACCGATACCAAAGGCCCTTTGGCGCCATCGAATAGCGGTCCGGATGCCCGGGCGAGTGCGGGCCCGAGGACCGCTCTCGGTCCGCGCCCCGCCTGTCATGGCGTGGCCGTGCGCCGACGAGCTCCGGG
>CAMYMY010000302.1 GCA_947259625.1 uncultured Kiloniellales bacterium
GTGCAGGTCAGCGCCGGGGCGTTCGCGGAGCTGGTGTTCGACAGGGTGTAGGTGTAGGTCACCTGATCACCCACCTTGGACTGGGCATCACCGGTCTTGGTGATGTCGAACGCCGGGGTGAACAGATCCACCGAGTGGCTGTCCTGAAAGTCGTCTAGGACGTTGGTGAAACCCGCCGGCAGATCGCAGGAGATCGTCACTGTGTTGACCAGCGGGTTGGAGTCTCCGGCCTGCACCGTGTAGTTGGCGTTCACCACGGTGTCTCCCAGCGGCAGGACGGCCGGTCCGAAGACCACGCCGATCACCGGGCTGGAGTCCGTCGCCGTGCAGGTCAGGTCGGGTGTGTCCGCGGAGCTGGTGTTCGACAAGGTGTAGGTGTAGGTGACCTGGTCGCCAACCTTGGACAGCGCGTCACCGGTCTTGGTGACGCCGAAGGCCGGCGTGAACAAGTCCACGGAATGGCTGTCCTGAGCGTCGTCGAGGACGTTGGTGAAGTCACCGGCGAGCGAGCAAGAGAGCGTCACGTCGTTGATCAGCGGATCGGAATCTCCGGCCTGGACGGTGTAGTTGGCGTTGATGACGGTGTCACCTGCCGGCAGGACCGCCTCGATCTGAATCCATCCGTCTCGATCGATGCCGGAGCCATATACGAGGGCTGGCACGGCGATGCCGCCTACACGATGGCGGTCGGCAGCGTTCCGGAGGCGGTGGCGAAACTACTCGAGGTCACCGAGCAGGCGTTGTGGAACGGCATCGCCCAGGCCCGCAACGGCAACCGCCTCGGCGATGTGGGCCACGCAGTGGAAGAGACCGCCCGGCCCCATAGATACGGCGTCGTCCGCGACTACGTCCTGCCGCGGCGGCGTTTGCTGGCGCCGGCGCCGCGCTTGCGCGCCTTGCACGGGGTCGACCTCGCGGTCGGGGCCGGGCAGAGCGTTGCGGTGGTCGGCGAATCCGGCTGCGGCAAGTCGACCCTGGCGCGCACGGTGCTGGCGCTCGAGGCGCCCAGCGCGGGCACCGTGCGGCTGCTCGGCCGCGACCTCTTCGCCCTGCCGCCGGCGGAGCTGAGGGCCATGCGCCGCCACGTCCAGATGGTCTTCCAGGACCCCTACGGCTCGCTCGACCCGCGCCGCAAGGTCGGCTGGATCGTCGCCGAGCCGCTCGACGCCCTGGAGCGGGTTCGCGACAGGGGCGAGCGCCGCGAGAGGGTCGCGGAAGCCCTGGGGTCGGTCGGCCTCAAGGCGGGCGATGCCGAGAAGTTCCCGCACGAGTTCTCCGGCGGCCAGCGCCAGCGCATCGCGATCGCCCGCGCGCTCATCACCCGGCCCGGGCTGATCGTCGCCGACGAGCCGGTCTCGGCATTGGACGTGTCGGTCCAGGCCCAGGTGCTCAACCTGCTGGCCGACCTGCAGGAGCGCCTCGGCCTGAGCTACCTCTTGATCAGCCACGACCTCGCGGTGGTGCGCCACGTCGCCGAGGAGGTCGCGGTGATGTACCTGGGCCGGATCGTCGAGCAGGGCCCGACAAGCGCCGTCTTCGCCGACCCTCTCCACCCTTATACGAAAGCGCTTCTGGAGGCGGTGCCCCGGGTCGGTCGGGCCCGGCGGCGGCGCGCCACGATCGCCGGGGAGACGCCGGGCCTGGAGCCCCTGGCGAACGGCCAAGAAACCGGCTGCCCCTTCGCGCCGCGCTGCCCGCTCGCCGAGGCGCACTGCCATGCCGAGGCGCCGGCCCTGGCGCCGCGGGACGGGGATCGCGAGGCCGCCTGCCATCTGGCCTAAGCGCTCCGATCGGTGGGGAGTGCCTCGGTTTGAGACCCTGCCGAAACTAGGCCGGGAAGGTAGGTTTTCTGGCAGGGTTCTTCCGCTTGACTCTCAGCTACCAACCATCGGCGGTCGACGCTGCGACGGGTGAAGATCACCCAAATGAGGCATTCCGTCTGACGTCATGAACGATTCCATATCTTTAGAATTCTGTGCTTTTTCAGGGTTTTCCGGGGCAAAGATCGAAGCTCACCTGTGTCGCACGCAAAGTACCCTCGACACCGTACGACCCTGACCAACCGATCTGATAGGCGTCGTCTATCCTCGTAATCCTCAGATCGAAAATGATTCCCCTCAGGTGGAAGTCCGAAAGGGCGACATGCGTGACTTGATCGAGGGTGACCGTCACGACGACGTGCTTGTCCTGCGCGAAATAGCCTTGAGAGTCCACCTCGTCCGTCATTACCCAAGCGTGAATTCGCAGAGTGCTCTGCCTATTGCTGGAGAGGGTGATCTCAAGTAGTTCGGCGTCGTGGAAGCGAGGCGTACACCCGAACCAGTCAAAGAGTGCTCTCCCTCCGGGAAGGTCGTCCAAGATAGAAATTTCGCCCATCATTCTGCGCCTGTGCATGTGTCTTCAAACTTATCGTCGCGCATTTCGGATGTGTAAACTCACAATGTCGCCTGTCGGCTAGGAAGAGCCTATCTCAGATACCCCTGGCCGCGACAGCAATACCCCCGATAGCTGACGCACGAGCCTGAAGGTCAGCTTTCGACGGGTTCCTTCTGCTTGACCCCTGGCAGCCGACCCGTCCCGGGTCGAGTAGGCAGGGCTGGAGTTGACCCCAACCGGACTCTGCCGTTGTTCAAGTGGTCACGCTCGATAAGTAGCCCGGTCCGTTCGAACGAGGGAGAGGCGCTGCAAACGCTTCGTTAACCATGGTGAGGACACTGTGATGATCACAAGGAGGTGATGATCACAAGGAGCATCGAATCGGGGAGCCGAGATGGCACTTCAATCCAAGGTAAAGGAAGGGCAGGTCTACACGGATTTGCCAAGCAACCGGCCTGGCTCGCGCTTATGGAAGGTGGAAAGCTTCTGTGAGAACGCGATGGAGGTTCCCCACGCGCGCTTGATCGATTTGAGGGATCCGACCAGCACCAAGATGATCTCGTGCCGTGCCCTGAAAGGCAGAACATACTACGAACTGGTTTCAGACCCTGCGGGCGACAACTCCTAACGCGCTTAGTCTTCGTCCCCATGCCGGGGTTTGTGTCGACCGGATCACCGACCCAACTTTCCTCGGAAGCAGCATGGACGGCCATCATACCAGAGGGTTAGATTGCTGGAGCCGAGCGCCGTGTGCCTGAGCGGCGGTCCAGCCCGGCGGGGTGCGAGATCAAGGGACTAACAAGCCAATGGCCGACGAGATCAGCTATTTCGAGGTGGCCGCTTTCCTGGCCGAGATTGAATCTGTTGATATCAGCGACTCGACAGAGCGGACGCAATGGCTAGTCGCGCGCCTTCGAGAGAAGTGGCCGACCCTCACGCCGAGCCAGGCTCTCGCATACGTTAAGGCGTTCGAGGCGGGCTGAGCGTTGCCGGGTAGGTGTCAGAGATTTGACCGGTGGCAACAGGGCTTGATACCTTGCGTCCATGCGTTTTGCCGTTCTTGGCTATACCGAGACTCCAGGGCTCCAAGGCGTTCGCGGCCGTTCAGGACCCATAAGCCGAAATTGGAGCGCCTACCGAAGGCCTTTGCTAGATTTGTTCCACGTGCTGTCATCTGGCGTGAGACGGCACCGCACCGAACATGATTTGACATAGGTCAAGTCTTTTCGGGCGCGATGCCACTAGTATGCCTAGGCAGGGAATTTGCGCTTCGGGTCCGCGGGCCGTCCGCCGAGGCCCGGCGCATACTGCGACTGGGGTGAGGGCGGCGCGAAGGGGGCCTCCTTTGGGAGACTCTTTGGTTGAGTCGGTGTTCTTCGTGGTCGCGCCGTCGGCGCGGGCGGCGGCAAGTACGTTCCAGGCTTTGCACCGGATGGACGTTGCATCCCCCAGTCGTCGGAAAGCATTTTTCCTTGACCGCAAATAATTTGAGGGTATTGAAGTAGGTAAAACCGAACTCAAAACAGGGAGGCAGACAAATGATCAAACGCAGCATTAGGACATTTCGGAAAATAGCCGCGGTCGCAGCCGTAGTCTTCGGGGCCGTCGGCTTCGGCCTGGGCGGCGTCCAGGCCGCCGAGCCGATCAAGGTCGGCACGTTCCTGGCCGTGACCGGCCCGGCGTCGTTCCTGGGCGATCCGGAGCTGAAGACCTTGGAGATGTACGTCGAGCAGGTCAACGCGGCGGGCGGCGTGCTCGGCCGTCCCTTGGAGCTGGTCTCCTACGACGCCCAGCACGACGCCAAGAAAGCCGTCACCTTCACCAAGCGCCTGATCGAGCAGGACAAGGTCGACCTCATCGTCGGCGGCTCGACCACTGGCACGACCATGGCCGTCATCAAGCTGGTCGAGGAAGCGGGCGTGCCGTTCATCTCGCTGGCCGGCGCCGGCGTCATCGTCGACCCGGTCAAGAAGTGGGTCTTCAAGACGCCGCACACCGACCGGGTGGCGGTGGAAAAGATCTTCCGGGACATGAAGGTGCGCGGCCTCACCAAGGTCGGCCTGTTCGCCGGCAGCGGCGGCTTCGACAAGTCCTGCCACAAGAACGCCCTGGAGCTCGCCCCCGAGCTGGGCATGACCATCGTCGCCGACGAATCGCACGGCAAGGGCGACACCGACATGACCGCGCAGCTCACCAAGATCAAGAACGCCGCGGGTGTCCAGACTCTGCTCTACTGCGGTTTTGGCGCGCCGACCAGCATCGTCGCCAAGAACTACAAGCAGCTCGGTTTGACCATCCCGCACTACCAGACCCACGGCTCGGCCTCGATGAAGTTCATCCAGGGCGCCGACGGGGCGGCCGAAGGCGTGCGCCTGCCGGCCGCTGCGCTCCTGGTGGTCGACCAGCTTTCGGAATCGCATCCGCAGAAGCAGGTCGCGGGCGCCTACAAGGCGGCCTACGAGGGCCGCTACAACGACAGCATCTCGACCTTCGGCGGCCACGCCTAC
>CAMYMY010000303.1 GCA_947259625.1 uncultured Kiloniellales bacterium
CCGGTGGCAGGGCTTGCCGACTTCGGCATCGCCCCTGTGCTCGAGACGTCTTCGTTCCCGCAGCACGTCCTGCTGGGTCAAGGTCTAGTCGTCAGTCGCGTTAATTGACGCACTCGTCGACAAAAGTGCGCGGCCTATCGGAAAGGACCGGCTCCAATCAACTCCCGCGCCGTCTCCAGGTCCTCCGGCGTGTCGATGCTGACGTAGGGCCGTTCGACGACGATCGCGCGGGCGCGCGTGCCGAAGATCGCCCCCGTTTCTCTGAACGCCGGGACGCGTATGGCATAGCACATGCCGTTGTGCACGTAGGTCGGGGTCAGCTCCTGGCGGTTGATCACCTTCGCCGCCTGCTTCACGAAGCGCTGCGTCCGCCCCTCGGCGTCGACGACGAGCTGCTTGAGCGGGTGCATTTGAGACGGAACGGGGCTGACCGCCATGGCGGCGTCCCAGCCCTCGGCCTCGGCCGCGGCGACGACCTCGCGGACGATGGCGACGCTGCGCAGGGGCGAGGTGGGCTCGAGCAGGGCGAACAGATCGAACGCGCGCCCCGCCACCGCCAGCTCGTCGAGGACATGGCGTATCGCGTCCAAGACGACGGCCGTGTCGCCGGCCAGATCCGCCGGCCTCAGGAACGGCGCCTCGGCGCCCGCGCGCCTAGCCTCCTCGGCATAGTCGGGCGAATCGGTCGATACCAGGATGGTGTCGAACAGGCCGGTCTCCCGCGCCACGCGGACAGCCCTGGCGATCAGGGTCTCGCCGCCGACCAGCTGCATGTTCTTGTCCGGCACGCCCTTGCTGCCGCTGCGCGCCGGGATGATGGCCAGCCGTTTCGGGGCCGGACCGTTGCTTGCTGACATCGAATTCCTACAGCAATCCCCGGCGTTGGTTAGTCCTGGCGAACGCGGTCACCCGGCACCGCCCGCCGTGGCGCCGAGCACGGAGGGTTGGTCCGGAAACAGCGTCTCGGCGCGCTCGAGGTCCTCGCGGAAGTCGACCTCCCCCCAGGTCAGCCCCTCGATCGAGCGGGTCTCGACCAGGCCCTGGTCGGCCAGCACGCCGATCGCCTTCAGGTACCACCAGCTGATGCCGTTCGGCGTGTGCATGATCTCGTCGAGCACACCGGCAAAGCGCCTCGGCCCCTCATCCAGGAAGCGCATCATGCCGATCGACTCGCCGTCGACCAGCTCGCTGGACAGGGTCTTGCCGACCTCGACCAGGCGGCTGCCGTTGAGCCGCACCTTCATGTCGTCCGAATCGTAGGCCGCCTTGCGGTCGATGGCCATGGTGATCGGTGCCGCCGGGGCGGAGAGCAGGCGGTCGAGCACCGCCGGCTCGAACAGGGTGTCGCCGTTCAGCAGAACGAAGTCCCGGTCCATCTCGCCCCTGGCCATCCAGCAGCTGGCCAGGTTGTCCGCCACGTTGAAGAAGGGATTGAACAGGGTGCGGATCGCCGCGCCCGTGTGATCGAGCTCCTCGAGGAAATGCGCCACGGCCGCCGCGCGAAAGCCGACCACCACCGCGATCTCGTCGATCCCGCAGTCGATCAGCGCGTGGATCTGCAGCTCGATCATCCTGGAGGAGTTGATCGGCAGCAGGCATTTGGGACGGTCCTCGGTCAGAGGCAGCAGGCGCGAGCCCTGCCCGGCGCTAAGGATGAGTGCTTTCATTTGGGCTTTCCACGAGTCGCTAGGGGTCAAACGGGTAGATGGCGGATGGCAGGTTAAGGCTCCGTTAAGATATTCCGGCTGTCGACCGGACCGGTGCGCGCCGCGTCACGAGACCTCGTTCCAATCGACGACATCCAGTCCTCCTGACCGGGCGCGCCGGCGCAGCCTGCGCGACGGGTTGACCGCCACGCCGCTGTCCGCCCAACACAGCAAGGGCAGGTCGACGTGGCTGTCGGAATAGGCGACCACCCGATAGCTCCCCCGCAGGTCAGGCAGCGCCTCTTCCAGCCGGCGCAGCTTTTCCGCTCCATAGCAGTTCTCGCCATCGATCCTGCCGAGCAGACGCCCGCTCTCGTCCCAGGCCGAACGGGTGGCGATAACCGAGTCGAAGCCGAGTTGCTGGCCGAGGCGCTCTACATAGAAGTCGAAACTCGCCGTTGCAAGGATCAAGTTGTGGCCCCGCGCGCGGTGCTCGGCAATGGCGCGCAGGGCGCCGGGGCGCAGTCCGCGGCCGATACACTCGGCGACGAAGGCCTCGGCGTAGGCCGCGACCTCGGCGCGCGAGGCTTTGCCCAGAATGGCCCTCAGCATGAGCTCCTTCACCCGGCCTCTTGAGATCAGGCCGATCTTGTAGGCCAGCCCCGCACCGACGATCGGCGCCACGTAGAGCAGCTTGAAGGGCTTGCGGCGGGCAACCGACAGCAGAAAGGGAATGTAGGTCGCCCGTTTGGTGATGGTCTTGTCCAGATCGAAGACGGCCGCCACCGGGCGCGCCGCGACATCGGGGGGACTCGACTGTCCGGTCATGACGGTATCCGATACCGGCCGAGCCGCCGCCGTCGAACCGACGCGCGTCGCCTTGCCGCTCACCCCGGCTCGCTCAGCCAGGACGTGATCCGGCCGCCTCGGGCGCGGACGAAGGCGGCCTGGGCGATGCGCTCGACATGAAAGACGATGGAGAGGACGGTCCAGGCCGCTACGGCGATGAGCCCCAGGTCGGGCCGGCCGAAGACCGTGGCCACCATGAGGATCGCCAGGTTGGGATTGCGCCGCGCGGTGATCGTGCGGAAGAAATAATCGACGGGACGCCAGATGTGGGTCTGGATCTTGAAGGTCCAGTGGAACACCCCCTCCAGGAGCCGGCCGACGACATAGCCCACGACGACGATCCACAGCGCCAGATCGAGGGTCGCCGGCGCAGCGGCGGTCCCGGCCTGCTGCAGACCATGCCACCAGGCCCACCACCAGAAGGGCGGATGGATCAGGTCGATGCCGTGGTCGTAGACGTTGCCCCAGGCGGAGGAGGTCATGGTCACCCTGGCGAGCTTGCCGTCGACCGTGTCGAGAAAGGTCATGAACCAGGCCGCGGCCACGCCCAGCAGGAACTGGCCCTCGGCGAAGAGGTACATGGCGAGGAGCACGAAGACCAGGCTGACCGTGGTGACGGTGTTGGGCGAGATGCGCCATGCGGCGGCCCAGCGGGTCACCCAGCGGGCGGGGACGGGCCAGCACCACTTGGTGACGAAGTCGGTCGCGCCCTTGTAGACCGCCGCGAAGGTCTTCTTTTCGACCTCGGCGCGCGAGCGCTCGTTCAGTGGCAGGACGAAGGGAACGGCGCGCTTGCGCAGCGACCTGTTGTACGAGGGACCGAGCTCCTCGGGCGACAGAACACGCAGGTTCGACGGCACCTGATCGTCCCCGCCGAGCGCGCCGCGTGCCAGGAGCCTCTGGACCTCGCCGGCCTGTGCGGCATCGACGTGGGCCGCGACGGCCATCCTTTCGCCGGGACGCTCGCCCTCGACCGCGAGGACGACACCGGGCGTCTCGGCCAGGGCCTGGACCAGCTCCGCGGCAAAGACATACTCGCTCCGGACCATGATCACGGCGCCCTCTTGCGGCAGGGGCTGTCCGGCCGACAGAACCGATGACACGCCGGCCCGCCGGAAGGCGCGGGTGTGACGCTCGACGGGGGTCAAGCCCCAGATCTCGGTATCGCAACTTCCGACGAGATACAGATTGGGCGACCCGGCCTCGTCCGCCCCGGGGACAGCTGTGTTCACCAAAGCATCACTCCAAAACTTCGTCACCCGACCGGCGAAGCTGCGGCCGAGGCCCCCCCCGCATCGACCAAGACCCTCGCGCGGCGGCAGTCCAGTCGACCCTGGCCAGTCGGCCCTGGCCCGTACCGACGGCCCGCCACCCGGGACCCTGCGGATTTGGCTGGGTACATAGTGCATCCCATGCCGAAAGGAAACGCCCAGATGGCTTGTGCTTTGCGATTTCCCCGCTAACGCTTAGACTGCCGGCGCCACCGGGCGACGCAGCTACGATACGAAGGACGTGGAGACCGCCACATGCCCCAGGACGCTGAACATCCGGTTGCCGCCAACGAGACCATCGCGAAGTTCGGATATCCGCACACCCTGCTGGCGAATTACGAGCACTGGACCGTCCTGCTGCGGCCGCAGCAGGTGACCCTCGGGTCCCTTGTGCTGGCCTGCCGGGAACAGGCAACGCGCTTCTCGGACATCAGCCAGGGCGCCTTCACCAGCCTGGCGGCCGCAACCGGAGACATCGAGGCCGTTTTGGGCCAGGCCTTTTCTTACGACAAGCTCAACTACCTGATGCTCATGATGGTCGACCCTGATGTTCATTTCCATGTTATTCCAAGATATGAAGAGACCAAATCGTTTTCTCAGCATGACTTTTTTGACCACGGATGGCCTGGAGCCCCCAATCTAAAAAACCCAAATGAAACGAATCCCTCTCTCACTGTCGCAATCCTTGATCATCTCAAAGAAAACTGGAATAAAAATATCAATTAGTACGTATTATTTCATAGCTAAAAATATATTATTATTGTGTCTAAATTCACCCAAATTGAGTCTTTTTTACAACATAGAACGCCACCGCACTTAGCAGGTTAGACACCATTCCGTAAGAAACAGCATAATTCAGCAGGAAATTTTCATGGCACGTCAATTGCTAATCTATTTAAGGTTCCTTCTTTTAATTTAAGAGTAATTTTATGCCCTGCACACAAGTAAACGATATGATGGCCACTCCTACGAATAATAACTTGCCGCTGAAATCTGGTGATTTCCTAAGCCTCTCTGATGCCTTAAATTATGCAGGGAATGGCCAAACAGGCTGCAATTT
>CAMYMY010000304.1:0-2514 GCA_947259625.1 uncultured Kiloniellales bacterium
CTCGCCATCGACGGGGGCCGGGGCTATTCGGCCCAAGCGAAGCTGCAAAGCGCGATCGATGCGGCTGGTCTAGCCGCTGGTCGGGCCATCGGGGTTGGCGATGTCAACGGAGATCTCGACATGTTCTTCGATTCCAACTACCCAGCCGACTTCCTGGGTGGGCGGGTCGACTCCTTGGACACCGTTGTTGACGAAAATGCCGGCACGATCACCATATCCGCGACCGCAACCATTCCGACGGCCTTCATGCGAGTCGTCGGCTATGACGAGATGTCGGTGACGGCCCGAACGGTGGTCCAGCGTGCCTTCAATGGTATCGAGCTTGCCTTGGTCCTCGATGATACCGGCTCGATGCAAAGTGGTGGCAAGATCACGGCACTGAAGGACGCCGCTCACGAGCTCTTGGACATTATCTATGGCGAATCGGAAACCGTTGAGGACACGTGGATTGGCGTCGTGCCTTACCGCGGCGCGGTCAATGTCGGCAGTGGCCAAACCAGCTGGCTCACCGGCTATGACCCAGCTGACTATGATCCCGGTGCTTGGGGTGGTTGTGTCGAGGCAAGGGCGGCGCCGTTCGATCAAGAGGACGACGTGAGTTCAGGGATTATTGTCGGTTAGCTGCGGTCCTTCAGCAGCCAGAGGTGCTCGAGGAATCGATTCGTCTTGCCACGAGCTCGGACGGCCGAGTGTCTTCGAGAGCGCAAATGATGCTGCAATACCTTCAGGTCAAAGGTGAGATGCCGTGACCTCGTCGTGAATGACTGCTTTGCGAGGCGAGGCAGATTCCGCACCGCCTTATATTCCTACTCTGCGGTTTGCGCTTGCCTCCCCGCTCAGCGGCCCAGGCCTCGGGCCGCCCCCTACTCGATCAGCGCGTCGTCACGAACACACCCCCCGGAAACGCCAGGGGCAGCAGGAGGTAGGCGACCAGGACTCAGCGCGCCGCGCGGCGCCAGCTTGCCTTCCGGCCGTGGACCCCCTGTGGGCGGGCCGCCCGCCGCCGCTCACGAGCCTGCTCAGAAACCGCATTGTTTGCGCGTCGGCGCCTTTGCTGCCAATCTCAATCGCACACGATATCGATAGGGGAAGCCGATGACCTCACGGGACGCTCGGACCACTGACGGCCAAGGACGCTTGTACGACAGTGTCATGGATACGATCGGCAACACGCCGTGTATCCGTATCAACACGCTGGCGCCGGACCACGTACGGATTTACGTGAAGGCGGAGTTCTTCAATCCGGCGGCCTCCGTCAAGGATCGCCTGGCGGTCAGCATCATCGAGGAAGCCGAGCGGAGCGGCGTGCTAAAGCCCGGACAAACGGTGGTCGAAGCCACCAGCGGCAACACGGGCATCGGATTGGCCATGGTCTGCGCCGCCAAGGGCTATCCGCTCGTGGTCACCATGGCGGACAGCTTCTCGATCGAGCGGCGCAAGCTGATGCGGTTTCTCGGCGCCAAGGTCGTCCTCACGCCGCGGGCGGAAAAGGGCTTCGGCATGTACCAAAAGGCCGTGGAGCTGGCCGAGGCCAACGGCTGGTTCCTGGCGCGGCAGTTCGAGACCGACGCCAATGCGCGGATCCACGAGAACACGACGGCGCGCGAGATCCTGGCCGATTTCGAGGACGAGCGGCTGGACTACTACGTCACTGGCTACGGCACCGGCGGCACGATCACGGGCGTCGGCCGCGTGTTGCGCGAGCGCCGGCCCGAAACCAGGATCATCCTCAGCGAGCCGGCCAACGCGCAGCTCGTCGGCAGCGGGCGGGCGCAGGGACGCAGCGGCGACGGCTCCCCCTCCGAGAGCCACCCGGCCTTCGAGCCCCATCCGATCCAGGGCTGGACGCCGGATTTCATCCCGTTGGTCCTGCAGGAGGCGATCGACAACGGCTATTACGACGACCTGATCCCCGTGCCCGGGCCGGTCGGCATCGAGTGGTCCAAAAAGCTGGCCCAGCGTGAAGGCATCTTCACCGGCGTCTCCGGCGGCTCGACCTTCGCCGTTTCGATGCAGATCGCCGAAAAGGCCGAGCCCGGATCGGTCATCCTCTGCATGCTGCCGGACACCGGCGAGCGCTATCTCTCGTCGCCGCTGTTCGAGACGATCGAGGAGGACATGACCGAAGACGAGACCGCCCTGTCGCTCTCGACTCCGGGATACCATATGCCCGCGGCCTAGCTTTGCTCTTCAGCCGATCGGCACGTCGGTCACGAACTTGACGCCGAGGAAGGCCAGAATCCTTTGCGACCGATCAATGCAGACGGACCGCGGCCTGTCGGGTAAATACGCCGAAGGCCAAGTATTCATAGGGTCTGCCGTTCCGCTCGACATATTCCTGAAACGCCTTGAACTCGTGATCCCGCCACCCGGAGTAGGCGAAATACTCGTCGAATACCAAAATTGTACCGGGCATCAACCGCCGATCGAGAATTTCGAGCACGGTTCGAGTGGAAGAGTAGAGATCACAATCCAGGTGGACGAAGCTCGCCGGCTCCAAATGCTCGCGTAAGA
>CAMYMY010000304.1:2520-8305 GCA_947259625.1 uncultured Kiloniellales bacterium
GCACCTCCGGCAGTTGCCCTTGTGAGTCGTACGACCCGGCGGCCTCGCCGTCGATCCAGTCTTCGGGCAAGCCTTGGAAGGAGTCGAAGCCGTGGACCTTCCCCCCCGCCACCTCGGCGATCACTCCTATCGAGCGCCCCGTGAACACGCCGAATTCCAGGACAAGGCCGGAGCCGGCAGCCCGGGCAAAGGCCGAGCGCAGGAGGCTTGCCTTGAAGCCGAACCAAGCGGGCGGCGAGGCGGCGGCCGAAGCCTGTTTCTCCGCATAGCGGTAGCTCTCGACAAAGCTTTCGAACGCAGGATCGATCTCCAGTGTCGTGGCGAAGCGGCGCTCCGCTTCGGCGGTCTCGCCCAACTGGCCAAGCACGACCCCGGCGTAGGCCGGCGCCAGGGCCAAACCGGGGTTGGCCCGTGCCGCCTGATCGAAGGCGGCGAGAGCTCTAGGCAGGTTGCCGCGATCGTAGTGCCACAGACCGAGATGCCAGTGGGCCGCCGCCAGGTTCGGATTGGCCGCAATGGCGTGTTCGGCGGCCTTCGCCGACTCGTCCAGCCGGCCGATATCGGCAAGCGCCGTGGCCAGGTTGTGATGCGCCATGGCGAATCGAGGTTGCAACGCGGTGGCGCGCTGAAGCGGCTCGATCGCCTCGCGCGCCTTGCCTCGGCGGAGCAGGGCCACGCCGAGCCCGTTGAGCAGGTTCGGCTCGTCGGGACGGTCGCCGAGGCCGCCGCGGAAAGTCTCCGCGGCGTCGTCATAGCGGCGCCCCGCGAGCAGCAGGCCGCCCAGGTTCAAACGCGCCCAGACGGCCGTTGGATCGAGAGCCAGCCCCCGGCGGTAACCCTCCGCCGCCTCGCCGCCGCGCTTCAAGGCCTGCAACACCACGGCCAAATTCAAATGAAACAGGGCGAATCCGGGCTTTGCATCGATCGCGCGCCGGATCAGCCGCACCGCCTCTTCCGACCGGTTCTTCTGATGGGCAATCAGCCCCAGCAAATGGCAAGCATCCGGATGCTCCGGGATTTGCTCGAGAACCGAGCGATAGCACGCTTCCGCCCGGTCGAGCCGCCCCTTCTGTTGCTGGGCCATGCCGTCCCGGAGCATGGCGTGGATCGTGCTGTCTGGGGTATCCTGCATGTGGTCCCGGTTCGCGGTCCTTGTCTTCGTGTCGGGTGATATCGCGATCCGCGCCGGGGTTCCGCGCGCTAAAGCCCTTATCCGATCAGCACGTCGGTGACGAACTTGACGCCGAGGAAGGCCAGGGTCAGCAGCAGGTAGGCGACCAGGACCCAGCGCGCGGCGCGCTTGCCGCGCAGGCCGCTGCGGAAGTGCAGGATCAGCAGCACCCCGATCACCGCGAAGGCGAGCAGCGACAGCAAGGTCCGGTGATCGACGATCAGCACCTGGCCCGAGAGCAGGTACTGCAGGGCCATGCCGGTCACGATCGCGACGCCCAGCCCCAGCTCCGCGATCGTCAGGAGCCGCAGCTCGAGCCTTTCGCCGTCGGCGATCGAGGGCAGCAAGCGGGTCAGGGCCGTCGGCCGCTTGCGCTTCAGGGCCCGCTCCTGAAGGAACACGCCGGCGCCGGCCACCGCGGCGATGGTCGCCAAGCCATAGGTCGCCATGGTGACCAGAATATGAACCACCAGCCAGCTATCCGTCGGGCCGTAGGGCTCGCCCTGCTCGGGGATCTGACCCCAGACCGTCGCCAGGATCCCGAGGATGCAGAGGTAGGGTGCCAGGATCGCCGTCAGGCGCCAGGCGTCCCGCGTGACCGCTGCGATCACGGCGAAGAGCGCTATGCTCACCGCGATCGACAGCCAGAGCGCCATGGCGATCCCGGTCTGCCAGGGACCGGCCAGCTGTATCAGGCTGTAGGCCAGGGGACCCGCCACGGCGACGCCGAGGACGGCCCAGAACGCCAGGTCGCGCCGGCCGCCGCCGCGCCGGAAGGGCAGCAGCGAAGCCGGCACCAGGGCCAGAAGCGCGGTCAGGCTGAGCACGAGGTTGTTTGCCATGACGCCCTTTATAATCGCCTCTTGGCCGGAGCGATAGAGGACACTAGGCTCGCCGAACGGAGCCCGCTGGGCGGGCGTTTGGAGGGCAAGGCATGGAACGGGCGGTGGCCCTGGTGGTGGCGGCCGGGCGCGGCGAACGCTTCGGCGGCGCGCGGCCCAAGCAATACGAAACCTTGGCCGGACGGCCGCTGCTGCACCACGGCCTGGCGGCGTTCGCCGGCCATCCGGCCATCGCGGGCGTGCGCGCCGTGATTCACCCGGACGACCGGGCGCTCTACGAGAGCGCGGCCGAGGGCTTGGCCCTGTTGGACCCGGTCCCGGGCGGCGCGAACCGTCAGGACTCCGCGCGCCTCGGCCTGGAGAGCCTGGAAGAGCTCGCGCCCGAGCGGGTGCTGATCCACGACGGTGCCCGGCCGCTGCTGCCCGCCGAGGTGATCGACCGCGTGCTGCAGGCGCTCGACCGGACCCGCGGAGCCGTCGCCGCCCTGCCCGTGACCGACACCCTGAAGCGCGAGCACGACGGCATGATTGCCGACACCGTGGCGCGTCAGGGCCTGTGGCGGGCGCAGACCCCCCAAGGCTTTCATTACCCGGCTATTCTGGCGGCCCACCGGGCCGCGGCGGGGGCCGAGCTGACAGACGATGCCGCGGTGGCCGAGCGGGCCGGCCTGCCCGTCGCCCTGGTCGAGGGCTCGCCGCGCAATCTGAAGGTCACCACGCCGGAGGACCTGGCGCGCGCCGAGGCCATCCTGACGGGCGCCGGCGGCGGGGCGCAAGAGACCCGCAGCGCCAGCGGCTTCGACGTGCACCGCTTCGGCCCCGGGGACCACGTCAACCTCTGCGGCCTGCGGATCCCCCACGACCGGGCCCTGCTCGGCCATTCCGACGCCGACGTCGCACTGCACGCGCTGACCGACGCCCTGCTCGGGGCGCTCGGCGCCGGTGACATCGGCCTGCACTTTCCGCCCACGGACCCGCGCTGGCGCGGCGCCGATTCGGCGGTCTTCCTGCGAAACGCCAACGAACGCGTGGCCGCGCGCGGCGGGCGCATCGTCAACGTGGACGTGACCGTGATCTGCGAAGCCCCGAAGCTGGCGCCTCATCGTGCGCACATGGTGGCCCGCCTGGCCGAGCTGCTGGACCTCGCGCCCGAGCGGGTCAACGTCAAGGCGACGACGACGGAAGGCCTCGGCTTCACCGGGCGCGGCGAAGGCATTGCGGCGCAAGCGAGCGCGACGCTGTGCCTGCCGAGGCGCGGCTAGTGTTCCAACGCCCCGCCCTGCCGTTCTTCCACCCGGCGACCCTGATCGCGACCTGGTTCGGCAGCGGCCTGGCCAGGTTCGCGCCTGGCACCTGGGGCTCGCTCGCCGCCCTGCCCTGCGCCGCCGCCCTGGTCTGGCTCGGCGGGCCCTGGACCCTCTTGGCGGCCGCGGGCCTCGTCTTTCTCGCGGGCCTCTGGGCCGGCGCGCGCTACGCGGCGGCGAGCGGCAGCGGCGACCCCGGCGCCGTGGTGGTCGACGAGGTGGCAGGCCAGTGGCTGGCGCTCTTTCCCGTCGCGCTCGACCTCCGGCTCTACCCGGTCGCGTTTCTGGCGTTCCGCTTCTTTGATATCGCCAAGGTCTGGCCGGCCAACTGGATGGATCGAAGGCTCAAGGGCGGGTTCGGCATCATGGCTGACGATGTGGTGGCCGGCCTCTACGCCGCTGCGGTCGCCTACGGTGTCACCATATGGATTGACCAAGAGTCTTTATTTTCATGGACTTACTAAGTACCGCTGAGAAGTTGCTGGAGGCGTTTCGGGGCGCGGGCCTGCGCCTCGCCACCGCCGAGAGCTGCACCGGCGGGCTGATCGCCGCGATCCTCACCGACATCGCCGGTGCCTCCGACGTGGTCGAGCGCGGCTTCGTCACCTATTCCAACGAGGCCAAGACCGAACTGCTCGGCGTCCCGCCTGAGCTGATCGAACGGGCCGGAGCGGTCAGCGCCGAGGTCGCCGAGGCCATGGCCACGGGCGCGCTCGACCGCTCGGCGGCCGACCTGGCGGTCGCGGTCACCGGTATCGCCGGCCCGGGCGGCGCGACGGACACAAAGCCGGTCGGCCTAGTCTATCTGGGCGTCTGCCGGAGGGGACGCGAGGCGCGCTCGGAACGCCACGTCTTTCCCGGCGACCGGGCGGCGGTGCGCCGGGCCGCGGTCGCGGCGGCCTTCGATCTGCTGGCCGGTCAGCTCGCCTAGGCCGCGGCGATGACGACGGCACCCGAGCCGCCACCCGAGTCCCCGGCCCTCCGGGGCCGGGACCTTCTCCTGATCCTGATCATCGTCCTCGCCGCCATCTCCCTGATCGCCCTGCTCGCCGTGCCGCTGGTCGGCGTGCTGGAGTCCCCCGAGGGGCGTGGCCCGACCCTGGTGGTCGGGACACAGCTCCTGCTGCTCGCGGCGCAGACGATCGTCCTGATCGGCGCGGTCTATCTGGTGGCGGTGCGCTGGCGCGGCCTACGCTGGACGGACCTGGGTCTGAGGCCGGCTCCGCGCCGCTGGTACCGCCGCGCCATCTGGATCACCGCTCTCATGCTCGCGCTTGCAGGCGGAATCAACCTGCTCACGCAGCTGTTTATGGCCGAGGCGCCGGTCAATCCCCAGTTCAGCCTCGTCGCGCCGGCCGGGTTTTCCTGGTTCGCCCTGCTCGGCATGCTCTTCGTGGTCGGCCTGTTCATCCCCTTTGCCGAGGAGCTGTTGTTCCGCGGCGTGCTCTACGGCTGGCTGCGCCAACGCCTGGGCGTGCCGGCCGCGGCCGTGCTGAGCGCAGCGGGTCGCTCTGGCCCGCCATCGCGGTCCACGCCCTGTTCAACTCCATCGGCGTGATCCTGGTCTACCTCGCCCTGGCCCAGGGCGTGCCGCTCGGCTGAGAAAGCGGAAAGAGCGGCGATCCGAAGGCACGACACCATCCTCAAGACTGCAAAGCGACCCACACGTCTTCAAAGTGCGCCCTAGCCAAGTCGTTTTGACGAATCCAGAAATAGAGCTTGCCGCCAAGACCCCAGTTCCAACGAAGCCACTTCTCATCGCTAGCGAGTTGCAGGAGCAGTTGCCATTCCTTCGCCGCGGGGAGGAGCGCCTTGGCCCGGGGATCTCTCCAGCCTGTCCCGTCGCCGCAGTAGAGCCCGTTTGCCACCAACTGGCACTTCTCCCTCATATCAGCCTGCACGAGGGACGGATGCCCGAGCAGCCTGTAGTTCTCCGAGAACGGCTCGATCGTCGTCTCGGTCTCCTCCAGGATGCGGACATAGTCATCATCGACCTCTTCATCGTCGACATCGAGGGGAAAGAGGAGGTCCAAAACATCCGGTAGACAGACTTCCGCCCGCATTTCGAGGGCACAGGTCTTGAAGCCGGCGGGCCGTTCGGCCGCTGCACCGGCAGGGCGTTCGCGTCTTTCGAGCGATCCCGATCCCGTCTGGACGCGCAGAACGCGCCAGCGGCCGCGGTGCTTGGGATCGTAACCCCAGGGCTGCCCCTCGGCGTCGTAGAAGAACAGAAGCCAGCCCGACTCCGGAAGGTCGTCGAAGGGCCCCAAGCCCTGGACCTTCGCCAAGTCGATCTGGCACAGGAAGTTGAGGGGCCGACCCTCGAAGCGCGGCCAGTCGACCCCGGCGGGAAAGTCGGGCAGGCCGCCCAGGCGCGAGGCGCCGAGCGGCAGCTCCGCGGGCTCGACGGCCACCGGCGACATCCTGACAGAGGGCCGCATGAGCGACTCGAGCACGCCGATGCGCAT
>CAMYMY010000305.1 GCA_947259625.1 uncultured Kiloniellales bacterium
CATGACGTCGCAGCTGTACATGGCGAGGTTCGCCTCGTAGGTCCCGTGCATGCCCAGCATGCCGAGGAACTGCGGGTCCGATCCCGGGATGGCGCCCAGCCCCATCAGGGTGCTCGTGCCGGGCATCCCGGTCATGTGCAGGAACTTGCGCAGCAGCTTGGTAGCCTCGGAGCCGGAGTTGATCACCCCGCCGCCGGAATAGATCACCGGCCGCTTGGCCCCGGCGATGATCTCGACCGCTTCCGCCAGCCTGTCCGGCTCGGCCTTGACCTGCGGCCGGTAGCTGCGGTGCTCGACCTGGTCCGGCGTGGTGTAATCGCCCTTGGTCTGCAGAATGTCCTTCGGGAGGTCGACGACCACCGGGCCGGGGCGGCCGTGGGTCGCCACGTAGACGGCCTCGTGCAGGATGCGCGGCAGGTCCTCGATCGATTTGACCAGATAGTTGTGCTTGGTGCAGGGCCGGGTGATGCCCGTGGTGTCGGCCTCCTGGAAGGCGTCGTTGCCGATCAGGTGGGTCGGTACCTGGCCGGTCAGGCAGATCACCGGAACGGAATCCATCAGCGCGTCGGTCAGGCCGGTCACCGCATTGGTCGCCCCGGGTCCGGAGGTAACCAGGACCGCGCCGACCCGGCCGGTCGAGCGCGCGTAGCCCTCGGCCGCATGGACCGCGCCCTGCTCGTGGCGCACCAGGATGTGGCGCAGCTCGTTCTGTCCGAACAGCGCGTCGTAGATCGGCAGGACGGCGCCGCCGGGATATCCGAAGATCACGTCGATACCCTGGTCCACCAGGGCCCTGATCACCATGGCCGCCCCGGTCATCTGCTCGCTAGCCATTTCCCTCGCATCCCCTCGAACGACATGTCCCGCGCAAAAAAGGCACCGGCGCACCGACCGCCGATGCCCCCGGCAATCTAGCACGCACGGGCCGTCTGTCACGCAGTGCACAATAGCTTTCGCGCTCGGCCTCGCCGGGCGCGCGGTGCAGGCACCCTACGCACTCAAATTTAGGCGGTCAACACAAAATTGCGAATAATTGTAAAGATTTCGCCCTGCAAGCTTTCTGAATATTGCTTTTCAACCACGACTGGAGATACTTGATTACTCGCAAAGTCGCGGGGCATCTGGGTCCTGAGCCAGGTCTTCTGGCGTTTGGCATAGCGCCGGGTCGCCTGCTGGGCCTGCGCGACCGCGGTTTCCAACCGCAGTGCACCATGGAGGTGGGCGGCCAGCTCCGGCACGCCGAGCGCCTTCATGACCGGAAGCTCGGGATCGAGATCGAGCGCCAGGAGCGCGCGCACCTCGTCCAGGGCGCCGGCCTCGAGCATACGGAGAAATCGGCCGTCGCAGGCGGCATGGAGCGCCTCGCGCGGCGGCATCAGGGCGATGCAGAGAAAGCGGTAGGGGGCCGCCTCCCCGCAGTCCTCGGCCTGCCATTCGGCGAGCGGGCGGCCGGTCGCCTCGAGCACCTCCCAGGCGCGGATCAAGCGCTGCGTGTCGCCCGGCCGCAGGCGCGCGGCCGTGACGGGATCGCGCTGGGCGAGCTCGGCGTGCATGGCCGGACCGCCGAGTGCCCGGTGGCGTTCGCGCGCGGCCTGCCGTGCCTCCGCCGGGATCACCGGCAGCTCGGTCAATCCGCGGACCAGCGCCCGCAGGTAGAGCCCGGTGCCGCCGACCACGAACGGCAGGCGGCCGACCTCCTGCGCCGCCGCGATCTCGGCCAGCGCCAGGCCCCGCCAGCGCCCGGCCGAACAGGCGGCGGCGCCCGGCAGCACGCCGTAGAGCCGGTGCGGCGCCAGCGCCATGTCCTCGGCGCTCGGCCGCGCGGTCAGCACCGCCAGCTCGCGATAGACTTGCATTGCGTCGCCGTTGACGACCACGCCGTCGAAGGCGCGAGCGAGCGAGAGCGCCAAGCCCGACTTGCCGCTGGCCGTTGGCCCGGTCACCACGACGACCGGCGGCCGGGTGTCGGCCTGTCCGTCGGATCGGGTCTGGTCCTTGGTCACGTCACACCACTTGTGCCACCACGCTCGTCTCTTCTATATGGCGGTCCATGCGTTTTGTCCTCACCTTGATCGCCGGCAGGCCGGACGTTCTGACGCCGGAGCTGGCCACCGTGGCCGCCGCGTCGCTGCTTGCCGGCGGCGCCGAGATCGGTCCGACCGAGTGGCTCGCCCCGGGCTTGGCCTGCGATATTCCCTTCGAGGCACCCGACCGCGAGGACCTCGGGGGTCTGCTCGCGCTGCAACTGAGCCACCTTCCGCTCGACCTCGCGATCCAGCCGGCCGAGGGCCGGCGCAAGGCGCTTCTGGTGGCCGACCTGGAATCGACCATCATCGGCCAGGAGATGCTGGACGAGCTGGCCGAGGCGGTCGGCCTGCGCGGGCAGGTCGCCGGGATCACCACCCGGGCCATGGCCGGCGAGCTGGATTTCGCCGAGGCGCTCAACGCCCGGGTCGGGCTTCTGAAAGGCCTGCCGGCCGGCGCCCTCGACGAGGCCGGCCGGCGCATGACGCTCAACCCCGGGGCCCGAACCCTGGTGCAAACGCTGCGCGCGGCGGGGGCGGCGACGGCGTTGGTCTCGGGCGGCTTTACCTGTTTCGCCGAGCCCATTGCGGCCGCCTCCGGCTTCGAAACGGTGGTGGCCAATCGTCTGCTGGTCGAGGACGGACGGCTGACCGGCCGGGTGGCCGAGCCGCTGGTAGACCGAGACGCCAAGCTCGCCACTCTCGAGCGCCTGGCCGCCGAGCACGGTCTCACGATGGACGCGGCCTGCGCGGTCGGCGACGGCGCCAACGACGCGGCCATGCTGGCCGCCGCGGGCCTGGGCGTCGCCTATCGCGGCAAGCCGGCCGCCCGCGCCGCCGCGCGGGTCAGGATCGACCACGGCGACCTGACGGCGCTGCTCTATCTGCAGGGCTACCGGCGCGAGGAGTTCCGCGGCTGAAGACGAAAACGGCGGCCGCAAGGGCCGCCGTCCACGTCGCCGATCCGGCTTTAACTCAGCTGTTGTCGAGGCGTACGGCGACCCACTCGAAATCGCTCTTGCCCTGGCGGAACACCAGGAGAGTGACGACGCGGTAGTCTTCGTCCTTGGCCTTTTCCACCAACTTGGCAACGTCGTCGGGACTTCTGACCTCTTCCAGGTCGATCTCGACGATCACGTCGCCGGGCTTCAGGTTCTTCTCGGCCGCGTTGCCGCCGGGCAACACGTCCGTGATCACGACGCCGTTGGTCTTCTCGTCCAGCTCAAAGCGCTGGCGCAGCTCGGGGGTGATCGTCGCGAGCTTCAGGCCAAGGGCCTCGACGTCGCCGCTCTCGGTCCCGCCGGGGGTCTCCTCGGGCAAGGCGGCAACCGCTGCTTCGTCCTTCAGCTCGCCCAGCTCGACCTTGAGCTTGACCTCTTTGCCCTTGCGCCAGACCACGACCGCGACGTCCCTGCCGACCGGCGTCTCGGCCACCATGCGCGACAGGTTTCGGTACTTGGGCACGGGCCGGCCGTTGAACTCGAGGATCACGTCGCCCTGCTTGACGCCGGCGGCCTCGGCCGGGCCGCCCGGGCTGACGGAGGCGACCAGCGCGCCGCGCGCGCTGTCCAGCCGCAGGCCCTCGGCCAGCTCGTCGGTCACGTGCTGAATGCGCACGCCGAGCCAGCCGCGGCGCACCGCGCCGTGGTCGCGCAGCTGCAGGACGATGTTCTCGGCAAGGGCGGAGGGGATCGCGAAGCCGATACCGATCGACCCGCCCGAGGGCGAGAAGATCGCCGAATTGATGCCGATGACCTGGCCCTTGATGTTGAACATCGGGCCGCCCGAATTACCCTTGTTGATCGCCGCGTCGGTCTGAATGAAATCGTCGTAGGGTCCGGCGTTGATGTCGCGCTGGAGCGCCGAGACGATGCCCGCGGTGACCGTTCCGCCCAGACCCAGGGGATTGCCGATGGCGATCACCCAATCGCCGATCCGCGTGTCCTCGGACTGTCCCCACCTGGCGGCGGGCAGCGGCGTGGGGCTTTCGACCTTGAGCAGGGCCAGGTCGGTCTTCTCGTCGCTGCCGACGATGGTCGCCTCGAGCGTCGTATCGTCGGCCAGGCGCACGGAGATCTCGTCGGCGCCGGCGATCACGTGATGGTTGGTGACGATATAGCCAGTCCGGTCGATGATGAAGCCGGAGCCGAGCGAATTCTGCCGGCGGCGCGGCGCCGGCTCGCCGCCGCCACCGCCGCCGCGACGCTCGAAGAACTCGCGGAAGAACTCCTCGAATTCCTCCGTCCCGCGGCCTTGTTCGACCGTCTGGGTGGTCGAGATGTTGACCACGGTGGGCAGCAGCTTGTCGACCAGATCGGCGAAGCTGTCCGGGGCCCCGCGCGCCTGCGCGACGGAGGACAGTGCCAGGACGGCGAGCAACAGCGGGGCGGCAATGAGAAAACGAACCACCGGCGGGGTCCGGTGAAGGGGGATCGTCACCTGCGTCACGTCATGATCTCCGAACTCTGGATCGCCGCGCCGTGCGGGCAGGCGGCCGGTCCAAAAAATGTGTCGAACAATGTTTCGTGTGCTCCAATGTGGAGGCCGCACTATCAACTTTCAAGCAAGCCTAGCACGTATCCGGGCCTGGGCGAAGCCGGCCGCGGGCTCTCGGCGTCAGCCGCGCAGCAGCCAGACGAAAAACACGCCGCCCGCCGCCGAGACCACGCCGGCGACGCGCAGGGCCTCGGGCGGCACCTCCGCCATGCGCTCGAGCAGCCAGCGCAGGCGGTCCGGAAAGATCGCGAGGATCAGCCCCTCGATCACGAACACCAGGGCAAGACCGGTCAGCA
>CAMYMY010000306.1 GCA_947259625.1 uncultured Kiloniellales bacterium
TCATCTCCTACGACGAGTGAGTCGAAGGGGGCCCTGGCCGGCACTGATCCACCGTTGACCGGTCGAGTCTTGGCAAGAGCGGCAGGTGTCCCCTCGCCCTTTGGGAGAGGGAGGGGCCCGCGCAGCGGGAGGGTGAGGGCGCGTTGGTTTCCGGTTTCTTCCGCGAGGGCCGGCCGCCGAAGCATTTGGACGAAACCAATCGCCCCCGCTCGGCTGCGCCTCGTCACCCTCTCCCGAAGGGCGAGGGTTTCCTTCGGGCGCCCGACCCGGCCCTAGCGCGCCCCTAAATCCGCGAGCCTGCCGGACTCGCCCGGTTCCGCCGCGCCCGGCCGGCCGGCGACCTCGAGCAGGAGCTTGCGGCGCACCGCCTCGGCGAAGCTGGCGTCGCCGTCGGCGGTGATGACGAAGCTGCCCGGGCCGCCGATGATCAGCTCGGTGAAGGCGGCCTCGAGGTCGTAGTCGACCGGCCGGCCGTCGCAGCTGCGGCAGAGCACGGCCAGGCCGTTGATCGTCATGCCGGCGGCGAGCGCCGCGGCCCGCGCCTGGTAGATCGGGACGCCGCCGAAGCTGTAGGCGCTGTCGCCCGAGAAGTCGATCACCTGCCGCGTGCTCTCGATCGCGTTGGAGAGGATCAGCGCATGGGCGGCCGCGAGCGCGCTGCCGATGGCGTTGGGGCCGAAGGCGATCCTGGGCGCCGCCAGCAGGTCCTTGGCGAAGGCAGCGGCGCTGCCGGCCCCGTCGATCACGGTCCAGGGCACCACGACTTCTTGAGACGTCTCGTCGCCCCACTCGACGTAGGTCACGGCGATCTTCCGCTCGTAGCCGGAGGAAATGGCGGCCAGGATCTCCGGGTGCGTGATGGCCTCGGCATAGCCCCGGCGCTGCAGCCGGATCTCGCCGTCGTCGATCGACCGGGACGCGTCCGCCAGGAACACCAGCTCGAGATCGACCCGCTCGGCGGCCGCCGCAGGCCCCGCCGCGAGGCCCATGAGAACGCTCGTAAGAACGATCAGCGTCACGAAGACCCGATGCATCACAACCTCCCCGCACCGTCAGATCCTCAATCATTGATCGAAACCGGTTCGACCTCAAGCGCCGAGGGCCCGCCGAGCGAAACCTCCGGGGCCTGGCGGCAACTTTTTCGTGGTCCGGGCCCCATGGCCACCCCGACTTCCGGGCGGTACACTCCGCCTGGCAGATCGAGAAAGGGAGGCGCGAATGGGCTTGCGCACGATAGCGATCCTCAGCCCGGGGGACATGGGAAGCGGCGTCGGCGGGGCGCTCGCCGGCCGAGGCCTCGACGTCGTCACCTGCCTTGCCGGGCGCAGCGACGCGACACGGGCACGGGCCGCGCGGACCGGGTTCCGCGAGCTGCCCGACCTGGAGACCCTGGTGTCGGAGGCCAACCTCGTGCTGTCGATCCTGCCGCCGGAGGCCGCGCCGCGGATCGCGCGCGAGGTGGCGGCGGCCATGGGCAGGACCGGCACGGCGCCGCCCTACGCCGACTGCAACGCCGTGTCGCCGGGAACCACCCGGGCGATCGGCGAGACGCTGGGCGCCGCCGGCGCCGAGTTCATCGACGGCGGCATCGTCGGCGCGGCGCCCGGTAAGTCGGACAGGCCGACGCGCATCTACGTCAGCGGGCCGGGCGCGGAGATCATGGCCGAGCTCGACGGCAACGGCATCGACCTGCGCGTCTGCGGGGCGGAGATCGGCCGCGCCTCGGCCTTGAAGATGTGCTACGCCGCGGTCTCGAAAGGCACGAACACGCTGCACACCGCGGCGCTGCTCGCCGCCGAGGCGCTCGGCGTCGGCGAGACCCTGCGCGAGGAGTTCGCATACAGCATGCCCGCCGCCTACCAGCGCATGCGGGTCATGGTCCCCCGTCTGCCCGCGGACGCGGCGCGCTGGATCCGCGAGATGGAGGAGATCGCGCGCACCTTCGAGTCCGTCAGGGTGACGCCGCGGTTCCACGAGGGCGCGCGCGACGTCTTCGCGCTGCTCGCCGCGACGCCCTTCGCCGCCGAGACCCGTGAGACCCTCGACCAAAGCCGCACCCTGGAGCAGTCGCTCGAGGTCTACCTCGCCCACCTGCCCGACCGGGACGCCGCGGAGTGAGCCGGGAATGCCGGTGGGCGCCGGGCCCGGAAGACACGGCCCCCACAACCGAGAGCCTGACCGAAAAAGAGCGGCGGTAAATCAGGATGCGATCGATCCCTTTCCACGGTCTGTCATGGCCGGACTTGATCCGGCCATCCAGGGATTATCGGCCACAAACACCATCCCGGATCGCCGGGTCAAGCCCGGCGATGACAAGGAGAAATTGGTTAAACTCTTGATATAAAACATTTAATCTCGAATCGGACTCCGAGACAAAGGGAGGAGAGGATGAAAGCGGTGCAGATGGAGTGCTACGGCGGCCCCGAGGTGCTGCAATTCCGCGATGCGCCGGATCCGGCCGCCGGGCCCGGCGAGATCGTCGTCGACATTCATGCGGCCAGCGTCAATCCGGCCGACTGGAAGGTGCGCGAAGGCCTGCGCAAGGACAGCGTGCCGCTGTCCTTCCCGCACATCCTGGGGCGCGACTTCTCCGGCGTGGTGCGCGCGGCCGGGCCGGGCGTCGAGGCGTTCGCCCCGGGCGACGAGGTCTTCGCCGTGACCGACCAGGGCCAGGAAGGCGCCTATGCCGAGGCGATCGCGATCAAGGCCGCGCTCGCCGCGAAAAAGCCCGCCCGGCTGTTCCACGCCGAGGCCGCCGCGCTCGCGCTCACCGGCCTCACCACGCTGGTCTCGCTCGAGGACGTCGCGAAGCTCGCCGCCGGAGAGACCGTGCTGATCCATGCCGGCGCCGGCGGCGTCGGCGGCTTCGCCGTGCAGTACGCCAGGCACGTCGGCGCCCGCGTCGTCGCGACGGCCAGCGCGCGCAACCGCGACTACGTGCTCGGCCTAGGCGCCGACGAGGTGATCGACTATACGAGCCAGGACTTCACCGAGGCCGCGCCGCCCTGCGACGTCGTTTTCGACACCCTGGGCGGCGAGGTGCACCGGCGCAGCTTCTCCGTGCTGCGGCCCGGCGCGCGCCTGGTCTACATCGCGCCGCCGCCCGCGGGCTTCGTCCCGCCGCGCGACGACGTGACCGTCGTGCGCCCGAACGTCGCCCGCGACCGCCTGCACCTCGAACGGATCGTGGAGCTCTTCGAAACCGGCGCCCTGCGCCCGCCGGAGATCGAGCACATGCCGCTCGCCGCGGCGGCCGCCGCGCAGGAGCTCAGCAAGACCGGGCACGTCCGCGGCAAGATCGTCCTCGACGTGCGTTGAACTCTTTGGAACCTGACCGAAAAAGAACGGTAGTAGGTCAGGACTCTAGCGATCCCTTCCCATGGTTTGTCATGGCCGGACTTGATCCGGCCATCCAGGGATCGCCGGCCTGCCTTCGCCGAGGTGGGGCCTCGGCTCCGCGCAGGCAGGCCGCAAACACCAACCTGGATCACCGGGTCAATCCCGGCGATGACAAGGATGGGTTGGCTAGAATCTTGATATCACACACTTCGTTTTGATCCGGGCTCTCACTGGCGCCGGCTCGGCGCCTGCCAGAAGCGTTCCAGGTTCTCGATCAGCTGCGGGCTGAAGTGGCAGGTGGCCTGGGCCTTGGCGTAGAACGCCATGTAGCGCCGGAACAGGTCCAGGGGCTCCTGCCCGATCCTGAAGGCGCGCCGGTTGGCGGCCGCGCTGACCAGGCCCGACTGCAGGAAGCGCGCCACGACCCCCTCCACCGCCTCGTCCATGCGGTCGGGCTCGACGATCTCGTCGCAGACGAGGCGGCCGGCCTCGGAGTCGCAGTCGATGCGCCGCTCGTACTGGATCGCCTGGCGGGCGACCCGGTCGTTCGCGAAGCGCCAGAGCCTCAGGTTCGCGGCGCCCGGGATGATCCCTTCCTTGCGCGCGGGCAGGGTCATGTAGGCGCCCCTGGCCCCGACCACGTAGTCGCTGACGAGCAGAAGCTGGCAGCCGCCGCCGATCGCGAAGCCGTCCACGGCCGCGACCCAGGGCTTCTCGATGGTCTCGCCCAGCACCTCGTCGGGGGTCGTCTCGGGCCTGGCGAGGCCGCGGAAGATCTTGTTGACCGCCCCCAGGTCCCGCGTCAGGTACCACAGGAACGAGATTTTTCCCCGATAGAGGTGGGTCAGGTTGATGCCCGAGCCGAAGATCCGCCGGCCGGCGTATTTCGGGTGGTCGACGGTGCCGCCGCGCAGGACGCAGATCGCGCTATCGGGATCGAGCAGACAGAGGTCGAGCGCGATCTCGAGGCTGTCGCTGGTCGTCTCGTCCTCGGCGTTGAGATACCGGGGATTCCGCATCTCGGCGATCGACGCGCCGCCCTGCCGGAGGGCTGTCGCCGTGCCCAGGTCGATGCTGCCGTGGTCCAGGAAATGCCGCAGGCGCTCCAGCGATTCCTCCCGCGGCAGCAGCATGGCGTGGCAGAGATGCATGCCCGCCTCGGGATCGGCCAGGACGCGGTTGAGGAATATCCCCTGGTCGATCTCGACGCCCTCCTTGTCCTTCTGCGGATGCTCGGAATCGCGCGCCACCTGGGCGCGGGTCGGGACCAGGCCGGGGACGAGCTCGGCCGCGGCGTAAGCGAGTGGCTCGACCCGCACGAACTTCGACCGGCCGCCGGTCAGCCGGGCATAGACCTCTCCGCCATGCTTTTCGAGGAACCGCCCGCGGGCCTCCCGGGCGGCCTCCAGGATCCGGCGC
>CAMYMY010000307.1 GCA_947259625.1 uncultured Kiloniellales bacterium
TGCTGCTCGACGAGGCGACCTCGTCGCTCGACACGGACTCCGAGCGCCAGGTGCAGTGCGCGCTGGAAAGCCTGATGGCCGGGCGCACGACGCTGGTCATCGCCCACCGCCTGTCGACGGTTGTCGACGCGGACGTGATCTGCGTGATCGAAGAGGGCCGCGTGACCGAACAGGGCAGCCACGCAGAACTGCTGGCGCGCGGCGGCAGTTACGCGCGGTTCCACGCCCTGCAGTTCGCCGGGCAGGAGCTTCCTGAAGAGGACGCCGCCGCCGCGGCGGGCGCGCGCGCCCGCGCCTTATGATCCTTAGAAAGCGCCTCCTGGATTTCGGCGCCCTGCAGGCGGCGCTCGCCTGGGCCGCGGCCGGCTATATCCGCCTAGTCCATCGCACGACCCGCTGGAGCGTCGAGGGCCCGGCTTCGAGCCGGGACTACATCTCGGGACAGCGGCCCGTCATCGGCTGCTTCTGGCACGGCCGCCTGGCCATGATGCTGGCCGCCAAGCCGCCGGGACAGCCGGTTCATGTCCTGGTCTCGGGACACCGCGACGGCCTCTTGATCTCGCGCGGCATCGCGCAATTCGGCGTCGCCACGGTCGAGGGCTCCAGCAAGCGCGGTGGCGCCGAGGCGCTGCGCCGCATCGCCCAACTGGTCAGGGACGGCGCCGTGGTCGCGATCACGCCCGACGGGCCGCGCGGGCCGAACATGCGGGCCAAGGGTGGGGCGATCAAGGCGGCACAGCTGAGCGGCGCGCCGCTCCTGGCGGTGACCGGCGCGGTCAGCCGGCGGCGGCTGCTCGGGTCCTGGGACCGCTTCTGCCTGGCGTTGCCGTTCTCGCGCGGCGTGGTGCTCTGGAGCGAGCCGATCGCGGTGCCGCGCCAGGCCGACGACGCGGAGCTGGAGCGTCTGCGCCTGCTGCTCGAGGAAAGCTTGAACGCGCTGACGGCCGAGGCCGATCGGCGTTGCGGCCAGACCGCGGTAGAGCCCGCCCCGGCGCCGGAGACCGTCGGTCATGCGGGCGCCTGACTTCTGGTCCGAGCCGGGCGCCCTGGCGCGGCTCCTGGCCCCGTTCGGCGCGGCCGTCGACCTGGCGGGCGGCCTGCGCCGCGCCCTTTCGAGGCCGGTCGCCTGCGGCCTGCCGGTGGTCTGCGTCGGCAACCTGGTCGCCGGCGGCGCGGGCAAGACGCCGGTGGCGCGCGCCTTGGCCCGGCGCCTCGCGGCAAACGGAGCGTCCGTGCTTTTCCTGACCCGCGGCTATGGCGGCCGGGCCACCGGGCCGCTCAGGGTCGACCCGGCGCGCCACTGCGCCCTCGAGGTCGGCGACGAGGCCCTGCTGCTCGCGGCGGACGCGCCGACCTGGCTGGCCCGCGACCGGGCCGCCGGCGCGCGCGCCATCGCCCGTGACGCCCCCCGTGACGCCCCCCGTGACGCCCCCCGTGACGCCCCCGGCGAGGGCCCCGGCGAAGGCCCCGGCGTGATCGTGATGGACGACGGCTTCCAGAACCCGTCGATCGAGAAGGACTTGGCGCTCCTGGTGATCGACGGCGGCTACGGCCTCGGCAACGAAAAGGTCATGCCGGCCGGCCCGCTGCGCGAAGCCCTCGCGCGCGGCCTGGCCCGCGCCGATGCGGTCGTGATTCTCGGCGAGGACCGCAAGGATATTGCCCGCCGCATGGGCGCGGGCCTGCCTATCCTGGAGGCGGATCTGGTCCCGTCGCCGGGCGCGCCGGACCTCGCCGGCCGAAAAGTCCTCGCCTTCGCCGGAATCGGCCGACCCGAAAAGTTCTTCGCGACGCTGGCCGGCCTCGGTGCCGAGCTGGCGGAAACCCGCTCCTTCCCGGACCACCACGCCTATCGGCCGGCCGAGATCGAGGCCCTTGTCGAGCACGCCCGGGCGCTGGGCGCCCTGCCGGTGACGACGGAGAAGGACCGGGTGCGGCTGCCCGCCGACCTGGCGAAACACGTCGAGGTGCTGCCGGTCGAGGTCGCCTGGCGTGACCCGAAGGCCCTCGACCGCCTGCTGGCGGGACTGCCGTCTCATGGCTGAGCCGGCGTACAGGAAGCTGTTTCGCCGCACGGTGGGCTATCCGCTCGAGGCGCTCGGTCTGGTTCTCGGGCTGGGCCTGTTCGGCCTGCTGCCCGTGGACGCGGCCTCGAACCTGGGCGGCTGGCTCGGGCGCACCTTCGGACCCCGCCTGCCGGTCACCCGCTGGGCGCGGGTCAACCTGCGCCTGGCCTTTCCCGGCAAGTCCGAAACGGAGATCGAGACGGTGGTGCGCGGCATGTGGGACAACCTGGGCCGCACCGCCGGCGAATACCCGCACCTGGGCCGCATCGCGGCGCCCGGCTCGGACCGGGTCGAGCTGATCGACCTGGACGATTCGGCGCCGCTGCAGGAGAAGGTGCGGCCGGGCATCCTGGTCTCGGGCCATCTGGCGAACTGGGAGATCATGCCGGTCGTCGCGGGCCGCATCGGCATCGACCTGGCGGTCGTCGCGCGCATCCCGAACAACCCCCTGGTGCGGCCCCTGGTGGACCGCCTGCGCGGCGTGGCCGGCGGCCGGCGCATCGCCAAGGGCGCCGAGGGCGTGAAGCAGGCCATCGCCGTGCTCCGGGGCGGCGCCACCCTGGGAATCCTGGCCGATCAGAAGATGAACGACGGCATAGAGGCGGACTTCTTCGGCCGCCCGGCGATGACCGCGGCCGGTCCGGCGCAGCTCGCGCTCGCCCTCGACTGCCCGCTGGTGCCGACACGTATCGAGCGCCTGGGCGCCGCCCGTTTCCGCATGACCTTCCATCCGCCGCTCGAGCGGCCCGCGACCGGCGACCGGCAGCGCGACGTGGCGGCGCTGACCGCCGCGCTCAACCGCTTGCTGGAGGACTGGATCGGTGAACGGCCGCAAGAGTGGCTCTGGCTGCACAGGCGCTGGCCCCGGGCGACCTATGAGGACCTCGATCGGCCAGGAGTATGATCGCACGCCCCGGGCCGAGCGATCGGCCCGGGGAAGGTCACCGGGTCAAGGCCTACCGCGCAGGCTGGCTTGCATAGTGCGAGGCGACACTCTCTATGATCGCTTCACTGTAGGGCAAACTCATCCTGTGCATCATGGAGCTGCCGCGCTTGCCGTCGTGGTACGCCCTCAGGGCCTTTATTAGATAATCTCTGTCCTGTCCTTCGATTTTCGGGATCGCCATCGTGGGATTCTCGACGTCGGGCCCATGGCAACGGTCGCACTTCCCGGCCAGATCCTGCACGGACATCTGCGCAGACTCCGCCGCGGTGGATTCCTGAACCGCGTAGAACGCCGCGATATCCGCGATCTCCTTATCGGTGTTGTTGGCAAGCATGGCGTCATGCCGGCGGGACCGATCCCGGTAGGCCTTGATCGCGCTGACAAGGTACTGGGCATCCTGGCCGGCGAGACTCGGCGTTGCCGAATCGTGGCTGACGCCGTGGGCACCGTGACAGCCGCCGCAGCGGGCGCTCAGGGGCTCGCCGGCAGCCGGGTCACCGATCGCGGGCGCCTCGCGTCGCGCCGGGGTCTGAGATGCGTAGTACAGTGCCAAGCTCTCCAAATCGACGTTGTTCAGCTCGCGCAACATCTCTTTTCCGGAAATGCTTCGCGTCCCGTCCAAATAGGCCCGTACGGCGGTGACAAAATAACCCGGCTGCTGGCCTGCCAAGCTAGGTATACCGGGCGTCTTGCTATTCCCGTCCTCGCCATGACAACCCGCGCAGGCCACGGCCGCGGCCTTGCCCTTGTCATAGGGCGAGACGGCTTTTTCCGGCGCCATTGCCGCGGTGTCCTTGAGCGGCGGCAGACTGGCGTAGTAGCCCGCGACATTGCGGGTGTCCGCGATACTCAGTTCCGCCGTCAGGTCCCGGAGGGCGGCATGGACCCGTTTGCCCTCCTTGTAGGCCTGCAACGACTCGATCAGATACGTGTCGGCCTGCGCCGCCATGTGCGGGATTCCGGGCGCGGTGCCTCTTCCGTCCAAGCCATGGCATCCGGCGCACTGGGCCTGCGCAATGGTCTTGCCGGCACCGATATCCGGTGGCGCGCCAGCCGAGTCCTGCTCCTCCGAACACCCGGCCAGCACCAAAGCCAGCGCGAGACTTAATGCAAGATGTTTCATTGCCAACCTCGAGTTAGAACCAAATCCAATACCCAATGAGAGCACAGCCCGAGTCCCTGCGAAAGCGGCCCGGCATTTTCCCTTGAACATGCTTGCCATCGAAGAGTCTCCACAACATCGCGGTCGCGCCCCTACCCGACCACCGTATGTTTCCAGAAGCCGCTCAGGACCAGTACGAGCAGGGTCAGTCCGATAAGAATCAGGGTCGCCCCCAATGTCTTGGAAAACAGCGTCATCGGCCGCGAGGGCGCATCCACCAGATATTTCTCGAACTCGCCGGCCTCGACCAAGCGCCGGTATTCCACCGTGTGCTCGTGTATGTACTCCTCCAACGGCATGGCGCCCGTGAACATCACGATATCCTGCGGAAACTTGTCCGGCCGGAAGTGGACGTTGAAGAAGTGGACCGAGAACAGGAACACGGCGGCCAGGAACGCTTCCTCCCCGTGAACGATGGTCGCCACATTGAACACCCATCCGGGCAGGATTGCGGCGGTTACTTCGGGGAACCACAACATCGCGCCGCTGATACCGATGATCACCATGCCCCAGAACGGAGCCCAGTAGTCGAACTTCTCCCAATAGGACCAGCGTTCGAAGACGGGCCGTGGCCC
>CAMYMY010000308.1 GCA_947259625.1 uncultured Kiloniellales bacterium
GAATGCATGACCAAGGCCTGGGAGGCCCTGGGCGAGCGCACGCCGGACGCGGGCCCGGTCAAGACCGGCCGCGGCGTCGCGACCTATCAGCAGAGCTATGGCCGGATCACCTGGCTGCACGACACCTCCGAAGCCTGGGTCGGGGTCGAGGTCGACGGCTCCGTCGTCGTGCGCTCGGGCGTCACCGACATCGGCGCGGGCCAGGTCTCGGCCCTCGGCCAGATCGCCGCCGAGCTGCTCGGCGTCGGCCTGGACGACGTGACGATCTACAACAGCGATTCGGCGGTCACGCCGCTCGCCGGGACCACGACCGCGACGCGCGGGCTCTACATGACCGGCAATGCCGTGCGGCTGGCCGCCGAGGCCATACGCGGGCGCTTTCTGGCCCGCGCCGCCAGGGAGTTCGGCGTCGAGCCGGGCGAGGTGGACCTGGCCGAATCGAAGGCCTTCGTCACCGACCGCCCGGACAAGTCGATGGCTTTCAAGGCCCTCGTGGCGCTCTGCGCCTCCGAGGGCGTCCACCGCTCGGAGCTGGTGATGTTCCGGGCGCCCTTCACCGGCCAGATCGACCCGGAGACCGGGCAGGGCCGGGTGCACCCGGACTATGCCTACGGTGCGCAGGCGGTCGAGGTCGCCGTCGACACCGAAACCGGCGAGGTCACGGTGCTGAAAAGCGTCGGCGCCCACGACGTTGGCCAGGCGATCAACCCGGACGCGGTGGCCGGGCAGATCGAGGGCGGCGCCGCCATGGGCCAGGGCTATGCGCTCAGCGAGGAGCTGTGCTACGAGGAGGGCCGGCTGACCACGCCGTCCTTCAGCGAGTACCTGATCCCGACCTCCATGGACGTGCCGCGCTACCAGTCGATCATCCTCGAATCGCGTAGCGGCCTGGGGCCCTTCGGCGCCAAGGGCATCGGCGAGCCGGCCTTGACCCCGGTCGCCCCGGCCATCGCCAACGCGGTCGCGGACGCCATCGGCGTGCGCGTCTTCGACCTGCCGATCACCCCGGAGAAGATCGTGATGGCCCTGCGCCGGGCCGAGGCGGCGGAATGAAGGCGGTGTTGCGGGACGGGAGGACGATCGCATCTAGCGGTTTTCGATGGCCATGGTTCGAGACGCCGCCTGCGGCGGCTCCTCACCATGAGGGTTTTCCTTATCTCCTCGTCCTGAGGAGCGCCCGAAGTGCGCGTCTCGAAGGGCGCGAAACACGGACCGCGCCCACATGCGATTGCCGTGCGCGGGACGGGGGTAGGGACGACGTCTCGGCACGGCGAGTTTCCGCTGGACGCAGACCGCGGTTTCCTGCCAAGCACTAAGCATGATCCGTCAGGGGGGACTGTAGGATGGTAGACGACGTAGCCGCGACCGGCGACCGGGCCTTCACGGCCGAGACCGTCTACGGCATGGGCAGCGAGCCGACCTACGCCGGCGCGCTCAGCTTCATGCGCCGCCGCTACACACGCGATCTGGCCGGCGTCGACGTGGCGGTCAGCGGCGTGCCGTTGGATCTCGCCACGACCAACCGGCCCGGCGCCCGTTTCGGCCCGGCGGGCATTCGCGCCGCCTCCGCCCATCTCTCCTGGCACGGCGGGCCCTGGCCCTGGGGCTTCGATCCCTTCGAGCGCCTGGCGGTGATCGACTATGGCGACTGCCGCTTCGACCATGGCAAGCCGGAGGCGCTCGTGGCCTCGATCGAGGCCCATGCCAAGACGATACTCGACGCCGGCGTATCCCTGCTGACCCTGGGCGGCGACCATTTCATCACCTACCCGCTGCTGCGCGCCCACCATCAGGTCCACGGGCCGCTCTCGCTGGTCCATTTCGACGCCCACACCGACTCTTGGCGCGAGGACGAGAAGCGGCTGGACCACGGCACGATGTTCTACCACGCGGCCAAGGAAGGGCTGGTCGATCCGGCCCGCTCGGTCCAGGTCGGCATCCGCACCTACAACGAGGAGACCCACGACTTCAACATCCTCCCCGCCGAGCGGGTGCACGAGACGGGCGTGGCAGCGACCGTTGCCGAGATCCAGCGCGTGGTCGGCGACAACAAGGCCTATCTGACCTTCGACATCGACTGCCTGGATCCCAGCTTCGCGCCGGGCACGGGCACGCCGGTCTGCGGCGGCCTGTCCACGGTTCAGGCGCTGGGACTCCTGCGCGGGCTCGCACCGCTCGACCTCGTCGCCATGGATCTGGTCGAGGTCGCCCCGGCCTACGACAGCGCCGAGATCACCTCCCTGGCTGGGGCCACCCTGGCGTTGGAGTACCTCTGCGTGCTGGCCTCCAAGCGCGCCTGAGCGACGGGCCGAAGAAGAACGGCGGTAGATCAAGATGCCAGCGATCCCTTCCCACAGTCTGTCATGGCCGGACTTGATCCGGCCATCCAGGAATTGCCGGCCGCAAACGCCATCCTGGATCGCCGGGTCAAGCCCGGCGATGACAAGGAGGGTTGTAACATGGGCCAAATCTGGGGCAGCGGGATGATTTGGGGGATTCACAGCGGGCTCGAAGTATGAGTCAATCGGGCGATGACCGAGTCGCCCCGAGATCTTGAGGCTCTGGACCTTGACGACCTCAAGCGGTTGGTTGTGCAGCTCCTGGAGGAGATCGCTGGCCTGCGGGCGGAGAACGTGGCGCTGCGCGAGGAGATCGCGCGGCTCAAGGGCCTCAAGGGGCGGCCGCCGCTGAAGCCCAGCGGCATGGACAAGAAGGCGGCCGGGCGGCGCAAGGCCAAGGCGGGCCGCAAGCAGGCGCGCCGCGGCCGGGGTGCCAAGCGGCTTGCGATCGACGAGACGCGGGTGATCGCGGCGCCTCATCCGCCGCGCGCGCGCTTCAAGGGCTACGAGGACACCGTGGTCCAGGAGCTTGTGGTGCGGCGCCATGTGGTGCGCTATCGCCGCGAGCGCTGGCTGACGCCCGCGGGCGAGACGATCGTGGCGTCCTTACCGGCGGGGGTGAGGGGCCACTTCGGGCCGCAGCTCAGGCGCTTCGTGCTGGCGCAATACCACCAGGGCCAGGTGACGATCCCGCGCTTGACGGCGCAGTTGAAGGATCTCGGCATCGCGATCTCCAAGCGCCAGGTGGTGCGCCTCTTGAGCGCGGGCCAGGACGACTTCCTGGCCGAGGCCAGGGCGGTGCTGCGCGCCGGGCTCGAGACGGGGTCCTGGATCTCGGTCGATGATACCGGGGCGCGGCATGAGGCCCGGAACGGGGTCTGCACGCGGATCGGCAACGACCGCTTTGCCTGGTTCGCCACGACCTTCTCGAAGAGCCGGCGCAACTTCCTGGAGCTGCTGCGCGCCGGCCACGGCGACTACGTGATCAATGGCGCGGCGCTGGCCTATATGCGCCGGCACGCCCTGTCCGGGCCGGTGATCGACCTGCTGGCGCGGCACGAGACCCGGCGCTTTGCCGATCAGGGCGCGTGGCGCGCGCATCTCGAGCGCCTCGCCATCGACCGCCTCGAGGCTAAAGCCAAGGCGGTCAAGATCGCCACCGAAGGGGCGCTCTGGGGCAGTGTGCTCGACCATGGTTTCCTGAAGGACGCCGTGATCCTGAGCGATGATGCCGGCCAGTTCAACGTCGGCCGCCACGCGCTGTGCTGGGTGCACGCCGAGCGCCTGATCCACAAGCTCGAGGCCTTCACCGACCGGCACCGCGCGGCCCTCGAGCGGATCAGAACGCGGGTCTGGTGGCTCTATGGCGACCTCAAGGCCTATTGCCGCGATCCCACCCGGGCGCAAAAAGCCGCCCTCGAGCGGCGCTTCGATCGCTTGTTCAAGACCACAACCGGCTTTGCCACCCTGGATCGCCTGCTCGCGCGCATCCATGCCAACAAGGCCGAGCTGCTCCTCGCCCTCGACCGCCCCGAGGTCCCGCTCAACACCAACGGCGCGGAAAACGACATCCGCTGTCAGGTCACCAAGCGCAAGATCTCCGGCGGCACCCGATCCGAGGCCGGCCGCGACTGCCGCGATGCCTTCCTCGGCCTCATGAAGACCTGCGCCAAGCAGGGCATCCCTTTCTGGGAGTATCTCGGCGACCGCCTCAACGTCCCAGGCACACCCAACGTCCCCCACCTTCCAGACTTGGTCGCCCAACCCAACACAGTGGCTTGATCGCCCGGGATTTTGCCCCTGTTACGGAGGGTTTTGCTAACATGCTGATATTACACATTTCAATTCGAGTCAGACTCTGAGCGGGGACGAGCCGATCGAGCCGGGCGGCGCGGTACCTACCGGCCGCAGTCTGAATTAAGGTACGGAGATACCGATGCCCCGTGATCCACGCTACGACGTTCTGTTCGAGCCGGTGAAGATCGGGCCGGTCACGGCGCCGAACCGCTTCTATCAGGTGCCGCACTGCAACGGCATGGGTTACCGGGACCCAGCCGCCATGACCGTCATGCGCGGGATCAAGGCTGAGGGCGGTTGGGGCGTCGTCTGTACCGAGCAATGCGAGATCCACTACAGCTCCGAGATAACGCCCTTCATAGAGCTGCGGCTGTGGGACGAGCGCGATCTCCCGGCGCTCGAACGCGTGGCAAAGGCGGTCCATGCGCACGGGGCGCTGGCCGGGCTCGAGCTCGCCTACAACGGCATGAACGGACCCAACTTCTATACCCGCGAGGTGCCGATGGGCCCGGCGCACCTGCCGGTCGCGAGCTTCACCAACGACCCCGTACAGGCGCGCGCGATGTACAAGCAGGACAACGCGGACTTGCGCCGCTGGCACAGGACGGCG
>CAMYMY010000309.1 GCA_947259625.1 uncultured Kiloniellales bacterium
GACCGCGACGCGGCCCCCGCCCGCGGCCTGCCGGCAACCCGCCGCGCCGGTCTCGGCCATGGCGCTCAAGGCGACTTGTGGATCAGCCGGGGGGTGGCGGTCGGACTCTTCTTGAGCGCCGAGCCCCGACCGGAGAGGCTGGGATTGGTCATGAAGTAGGTATGGGCGCTGAAGGCGCCGGCGGCGGCCGGCACGCGGCTGTAGCTGCCGTCGGCTTCGAGCACCCAGCTCTGGGCCTGGTCCTTGAGGTTGGCGATCATGATCTGGTCGAGGACCTGCCGGTGGACGGTCGGGTTCTCGATCGGCACGAGGGTCTCGACACGGCGGTCCAGGTTTCGCGGCATCCAATCGGCCGAGGAGATGAAGACCCTGGCCTCGGGCGACGGCAGGCCGTGGCCGTTGCCGAAAGCAACGATGCGGCCGTGCTCGAGAAAGCGGCCGATCAGGCTCTTGACCCGGATGTTCTCGGACAGGCCCGCCACGCCAGCCCGCAGGCTGCAGATCCCGCGCACCACCAGCTCGACCCGGACCCCGGCCCCGGACGCCCGATAGAGCGCATCGATGATCTGGCTGTCGGCGAGCGCGTTCAGCTTGGCCCAGATCGCGGCCGGCCGACCGGCCTCGGCATGGGCGGTTTCCGCCTCGATCAGCTCGAGCAGCGTCTCGCGCAGGTCGACCGGCGAGGCCGCCACCTTCTCCAACCGCTCGGGGCGCGCGTAACCGGTCATGTAATTGAACAGACGCGCGGCATCCCGGCAGAGCGCGGGATCGCAGGTGAAGAACGACAGGTCCGTATACACCTTGGCCGTGACCGGGTGGTAGTTGCCGGTGCCGAAGTGGCAATAGGACCTGAGCGTCTTGCTCTCCCGCCGGACCACCAGCGAGACCTTGGCGTGGGTCTTGAGGCGGATGAAACCGTAGACCACCTGCACGCCCGCCCGCTCCAGGTTGCGCGCCCAACGGATATTGCGCTCTTCGTCGAACCGGGCCTTGAGCTCGACCAGGGCGGTCACCGTCTTGCCGGCCTCGGCCGCCTCGGTCAGCGCCTGGAGGACCGGCGAGTCCTCGCTCGTGCGGTAGAGCGTCTGCTTGATCGCCACCACCGCGGGGTCTTCGGCGGCCTGGCGGATGAAGCGCACCACCACGTCGAAGCTCTCGTAGGGGTGATGGACGATGATGTCCTTGGCCCGGATCGCCGCGAAACAGTCGCCGCCGAAATCGCGGATGCGCTCGGGAAAGCGCGCGGAATAGCGCGGAAAGACCAGGTCCGGGCGATCGTCGACGATGAGCTGCTCGATCGCCGACGGGCCGAGCAGGCCGTCGAGCGCGAACACGTCCTCCGCCGGGACGTTCATCTCGCGCACCACGAAGTCCTTGAGGCCCGCGTCGATATCGGCATTTACGGTGAGGCGTATGACCGTTCCGCGACGGCGCCGCTTGAGCGCCGACTCGAAGACCTCGACCAAGTCTTCGGCCTCCTCCTCGATCTCTATATCGCTGTCCCGCAGGACCCGGAAGAAGCCGTGACTGGCCACCTCGAATCCGGGAAACAGGCGGTCGAGGTGCATGCGGATCACTTGCTCCATGCGGATGAACCGGATCCGCCGGCCCGGCAGGCGGATGAACCGCTCGATCTGCTGGGGCAGCGGCAGCAGCCCGTTGAGCCGCTCGCCCTCCTCGCCGCGATAGAGCTCGAGCACCATGGCGAAGCCGAAGTTCGGGATGAACGGAAAGGGATGCGCCGGATCGATCGCGATCGGCGTCAGGACCGGGAAAATCTCGTTGAAGAAATAGCCGTCCAGCCAGGTCCGCTCCTCGGCGCTCAGCTGGTCGCTCCTCAGGACGTCGACGCCGGCCTTGCGCAGCGCGACCCTGAGCTCGCTCCAGCAGGCTTGCTGGCGTTCGAGCAGCGCACTCACCCGGCTGTTGATCGCGGAGAGCTGCTCGGCCGGCGTCAGGCCGTCGGGGCTCGGCTCGGTCAGGCCGGCGCGGGCCTGTCCCTTGAGGCCGGCGACACGGACCATGGTGAACTCGTCGAGGTTGTTCGCCGAGATCGACAGGAAGCGCACCCGCTCGAGCGGCGGATGCTGGAGATTATAGGCCTCGTCCAGCACCCGCTCGTTGAACGCCAGCCAGGAGAGCTCCCGGTTGATGAAGCGTTCGGGCGAATCCGGTGCGACCGCCGGTACCGGTGCCGTTTGCTGCGCGTCGTCCAAGAAGACCAATCCCTGACCGTGGCGCGGACGCGGATGAGCTCCCGTCCGTCTAGCCCGACTCCAATTCTACCCCGGATCGCCCGAACATTACAGCGTGCCCGGAAAGGCGCCGCCGTCGATCAGCAGATTCTGGCCGGTGATGTAGCCGGCGTGCTGGCCGCAAAGGAATGCACAGGCCTCGCCGAACTCCTCCGGACGGCCGAAGCGGCCGGCCGGGTTGCTGTCGGCGCGCGCCTTCCAGACCTCGTCGAAGGGCCGGCCGCTGGCCTCGGACACGCTCTTGACGGTGGCGCGCAGACGGTCGGTCTCGAAGGGGCCGGGCAGCAGCGCGTTGATCGTGACGTTGTGGCGCACCGTCTTGCGCGCGATGCCGGCCACGAAGCCGGTCAGGCCCGCCCGGGCGCCGTTCGAGAGGCCCAGGATGTCGATCGGCGCCTTGACCGCGGAAGACGTGATGTTGACGATGCGCCCGAAACGCCGCGCGATCATGCCGTCCACCGTCGCCTTGATCAGCTCGATCGGCGTCAGCATGTTGGCGTCGACGGCCTTGATCCAGTCGTCACGCGTCCAATCGCGGAAGTCGCCCGGCGGCGGGCCGCCGGCGTTGTTGATCAGGATATCCGGCTCGGGACAGGCCTCGAGCGCCAGGGCCCGGCCCTCCGGCGTCGTGATGTCCGCCGCCACGGGGGTCACGGTGACGCCGCTGGCCTCGCCGATCTCCCTGGCGGCCTGCTCGAGCGGCCCGGGCGTGCGCGCCACGATCACCAGGTCGACGCCCGCGCGCGACAGCGACTCGGCGCAGCCCCGGCCGAGCCCCTTGCTGGCCGCGCAGACGATGGCTTTCTTCCCTTTCAGACCTAGATCCATCCCGTATCTCCCTTCGGTTCGATTCGATTCATTCGACGGACGATCCCGCCTTCGAGTCGTGCAAGACTTCGCGCGCCAGCGGCACCGTGATCTCGCGCCGCGACTCCAGGGCGGCCCGGTCGATCGCGTCGACCAGCGCACGCGCCGCCGCGAACGAACGCTCCATGCGCGCCAGCAGGAAGCGGACCACCTCGGCGCGGACCCGGAGCTGCCGGTCGGCGAAGAGCTTGACCAGCACGGCCTCGATCAACGCGTCGTCCGGCGCGCCAAGCTCGACGGCCTGGACCGCCGCCAAGCGCGAGCGCAGGTCGGCCAGACCGATGGGCCAGCGGGCCGGGGCGCCGCGCCCGGCGAGCAGCAGATGGCCGCCTCGCTCCACGACCATGTTGTAGAGATGCAAAACCGTCCGCTCGCACTCCTGGTCGCGGTCGAGCACGGCATCCAGCCCGTCGAGCAGAACCGCCCTCGACTGTCCCAGAAGGTCCGGTGGCGCGGTGTGGGCCAGCGCGGCCGGGTCGATCGCCCGCGCCCCGCTGGCCGCGCGCCAGACCTGGGCCAGATGGGTCTTGCCGCAGCCGGGCGGGCCGTAGAGCGCCAGCGCGGCGCCGGGCCAGTCGGGCCAGCGGTCGATCCAGGCGACCGCCGTCTGGTTGCTCGGCGCAACCAGGAAGTCCTCGCGATCGAGGGCCGGCCGCTGGCCTAGATCGAGGGTCAATTGCGCCATGACGGTCCTCAGCTCTCGCCGGCCGCGCCGGACTCCGCCTCGGCCGGCGCGGGCCGCTCGACGTCGCCCCAGTAGTAGTCGCTGTCCAGATAGCGGGCGAGCATGAAGCGGATCAGCACGCCGACCACCGCGGCGACCGGTACGGCGAGGAGCACGCCGACCAGACCGAACAGCAGACCGCCGGCCAGCAGCGCGAAGATGACCCAGACCGGATGCAGGCCGACCCGGTCGCCGACCAGCTTGGGGGTCAGGAAATTCCCCTCCAGCACCTGACCGACCAGAAAGATGGCGGCCACGACGGCGATGCGTGTCCAGTCGTCGAACTGCACCAGGGCCATGCCGACCGAGGCGAGCAGACCGACCGCCGAGCCGACGAAGGGAATGAAGGTCAGCAGGCCGGCCGCCAATCCGATCAGCAGGCCGAAATCGAGCCCCGCCAGCGTCAGGCCGGCCGCATAGAAAACCCCGAGCAGCAGGCAGACCGACGATTGCCCGCGCACGAAACCGGCGAGCATCCGGTCGACCTCGCGTATCTGCCCGCGAATCGTGTCGGCCTGGTGCCGCGGCAGCCAAGCATCGATCCGCTGGACCAGCGGGTCCCAGTCGCGCAGCAGGTAGAAGGCGACGACCGGCGTGATCACCAAGAGCGACAGCAGGTTGGCGAGCGCGGCGCCGCCGCTGATCAGGCGCCCCAGCAGCGTCGTGCTCCAGCCGATCAGTTTCTGCGCCGAGCCCGCCATCGCCTCCTCGATCTGCGCCATCAGGCCGGGATCGACCCGGGACTCGATCACCTGCTGCAACAGGGCGATCTGGCCGCGCAGCGCCTCGATATAGGCCGGCACACGCGCGATGAAACCGGTCAGCTGCCCGGCGATCAGCGGCACCAGCAGGAGCAGGCCGCCGACCACCAGGACCAGGAAAGCCGGCGACGAAGGGCAGCAGGATGCCGCTCAGCAGATAGAGTGCGGCGAAGAAGACGACGAAGCCGATCAACCAGAAGCGCAGCTCGCGCCCGAGGCCGAGATCATGGCTCATGTGTCCCGCTCCATGGTGACCGCGCGACGGCCCCATTTGATCACGTAGGCCGCCCCGGACACAAACGTCGTCGCCGCCACGACGTAGACCAGCACGTGGACCGCGCCGGCCAGGGACAGCTCCAGGCCCAGTTCCGCCAGCACCGTACAGGCAAGGACGATCTGAGCAACCGTGTTCGTCTTGCTGACCAGCAGCGGCTCCATCCGGAGCGACTGCGTCAGGGTGTGGAACAGGATCGCGCCGCCGATGATCAGGAGATCGCGGAACACGATCAGGATGACCAGCCACACGGCGATGTGCTCCAGATAGCCCAAGGTGACGTAGACGGCGACGAGCAGGGCCTTGTCGGCCAGGGGATCGAGAAAGGCGCCGACCTCGCTCGTGGCGTTGAAGTGCTTGGCGACGATGCCATCCAGCGCATCCGATGCGCCGGCCGCGATGAACAGCCAGAAGGCCGCGTCGTAGCTGCCGATCAACAGCAGATAAACGGTCACCGGCACGGCGAGAAGCCGTGCCAGGGTGATCAGATTGGGTAGCCAGGCAAGGGCGCCGCGGAGACTCATCCCTAATACCAAAGGTCATAGATAATGACGCATTTCACCGAGGCGATTTTGGCCGCCAGCAAGGCGCGCGCTGCGCCGTTGTGCGTGTACAACAAGCAGTGCGCAACGCGGCTGGCGGCCAAAAGCGCCCGGCCCTCCGGGTGGGGCGTATCGGGGCGCCGGGGGCGTTGCGGCGCTTGCCCGATGCGCGCATCGCGCTGCGCACCGCGCCTACCCGGGCGACCCGATCCGCTCCCATGAAATGAGTCCGCTCCCATGAAATGAGTCATTATCTATGACCTTTGGTATAAGGTATCACTCGATACCCGGCTGGTTGTCCGGTTCCGGGAGGGCGGCGTTCAGGGTCAGCTCCCACCACCCCTGGCTCACGTCCTGGGTCAAGACCAGGTCCTTGCGCGCCAACGCCCGGCTCAGTTGGTTCTCGCTGCCGACATAGGTGATCATCAGGTCGACGCTATCCCGGGTCATGTAGGCCAGGTCGCTCCCCACCACCGAGGCGACGTCGTCCAGGCGCCGTTTGACTTCCAGCCACTCGGCGAGCGAGGCGACCGGAATCGTCACCATCAGACGGTTTTGGTCGGCCAAGCGCAGCAGGTTGTCGGCCTTCCAAGCCTCCTGGATCTCGCTCACCAGGCCGTCGGCCGCCCGCCTGAACAGGCCGCTCCGCGTCTCGTCGGGCTGCTGGGCATAGCTCAGAACGATGGGCCGCTGCTCCGCCAACCCGCCGTACCGGCGCGCCACCACCTCCACCCTGGCCCGCCCGGCGGCCGGATCGCCGCTCACCCTCAGCTGGGCGACCACGACCTGGTCGACGCCGTAGCGCCGCGCCACGGCCTCCAGCCGATCGGGATTGCCGTTCAGGGCCTGCCGGGCGTCGATCGCCCCCACGTCGTCCAGGTCCCCCAGCGGCGGGATCATCGGGATCAGCTCGCCGTCCAGCCGCCGCTCGTTCCAGGTGCCGCGCCAGGAGTTGGGATCGCGCCAGAGCCGGGCGCCGCCGCCGGTGCCCAGCACCGGCAACACCAGCACCGGCCGGCCGCGCGCCTGAGCGAAGGGCACGTCTCTTGCGCCCAGGAACTGGCGCACCGATTCCGGGTTGAACCGGAAGGTCAGCTTGGCCAAGTAGCGCACCGGGGAGGTGCGTTCCTCGTCCACCGTGAAGTCCGCGACCAGCTGGGCGATCTCGTCCGGCGGGATCTCGGGCAGGGCCAGCAGATCGCCCCGCGGCACGATGCGCGCCAAGACGGTGGCCATGGCCTGGCGGTGCCCATCTTCCAGGGCCGCGACCCGGGCGCTTGCCGCGTCCTCGGCCGTAGCGTCGACCGAGATATCGTGAACGGTGAACAGGTCGCCCTGAGCCAAGGCGCGCGACGGCGAGGGCCAGGGCCCCGCGCCGATCAGCCACATCCCGATCAAGACTCCGACAGACAGTCGCCAAATCCGCATTGCAAAGCGTCCCGGATGAGATATTTTCGCGCTCTCGGCCACCGCCCCTGCGGCACCGCGGGGCCTTAATACTCCAAGTCGCCGGAGGACGCCATAACTAGCGATCACCCCGACCAGGGCCGCAACCCCCCGACCTACAGGGACGCCGGCGTGGACATCGACGCCGGCAAGCGACTGGTGGCTGCGATCGAGCCGCTGGCCCGGGCCACGGCGCGGACCGGCACGATGGCCGGCCTGGGCGGCTTCGGCGCGCTCTTCGACCTCAAGGCGGCGGGCTTTTGGGACCCGGTCCTGGTCGCCGGCACCGACGGCGTCGGCACCAAGCTCATGGTCGCGATCGCCGCCGGGCGGCACGATACGGTCGGCATCGACCTGGTCGCCATGTGCGTCAACGACCTGGTGGTCCAGGGCGCCGAGCCGCTGTTCTTCCTCGACTACTTCGCCACCGGCAAGCTCGAGGTCGAGGCCGGCCGGGCGATCGTCGCCGGCATCGCCCGGGGCTGCGAGCAGGCGGGCTGCGCGCTGATCGGCGGCGAAACCGCGGAGATGCCGGGACTCTACGCCGAGGGCGACTACGACCTGGCCGGCTTCGCGGTCGGCGCGGTCGAGCGCGAGCGGATCCTGACCGGCGCGGCGGTCGCGCCGGGCGACCTGGTGCTGGGACTGGCTTCGAGCGGGCTGCATTCCAACGGCTTCTCCTTGCTGCGCCGGGTCGTCGCCGACCTCGGCCTCGACTATTCGGCGCCGGCGCCCTTCGCCCCGGAGGCGACGCTGGGCGAGGCCCTGCTGACGCCGACCCGGATCTACGTCAAGGCCTGCCTCGCGGCGCTGGAAACCGGCGCGGTCCGGGCGCTCGCACACATCACCGGCGGCGGCCTGGTCGAGAACCTGCCGCGGGTGCTGCCCGAGGGCGCGGCGGCAGCGATCGACGGGTCCGCCTGGCCGGTGCCCCCTGTGTTCTCCTGGCTGGCCCGCGACGGCGGCGTGCCGGCCGGCGAGATGATACGAACCTTCAATTGCGGCATCGGTATGGCCGTGGTCGCCGAGGCCGCCCGCGCCGCCGAGGTCGAGCAGGCGCTCGCCGAGGCGGGCGAGACCGTATACCGCATCGGCCAAATCGAGGCCCGCGCGGAGGGCGGGTCGCAGGTCGTCTTCGAGCCCGGGGACCCGTCATGGCCCGCGTGAAGGCCCGCCTGAAAGTCGGCGTCGTGATCTCGGGCCGGGGCAGCAACCTGCAGGCCCTGATCGAGGCCGCGCGCGACCCGGCCTATCCGGCCGAGATCGTGCTGGTCGTCTCCAACGTGCCCGGCGCCGGCGGCCTGGCGCGCGCCGAGCAGGCGGGCATTCCGGCCGAGACCGTCGACCACCGCGGCTTCGCGGGCCGCCAGCCCTTCGAGGAAGCGCTCACCCGGACCCTGGAACAGGCCGGCGTCGAGCTGGTCTGCCTGGCCGGCTTCATGCGCATCGTGACCGAGGGCTTCATCGCGCGCTGGCACGACCGCCTGATCAACATCCACCCCTCGCTGCTGCCGGCCTTTCCGGGGCTCGACACCCACGCCCGGGCGCTCGCCGCCGGGGTCAAGCTGGCCGGCTGCACGGTCCATTTCGTGCGCGCCGAGGTCGACCACGGGCCGATCGTCGGCCAGGCGGCGGTGCCGGTCCTGCCCGGCGACACGGAAGACGCCCTGGCCGCGCGCGTGCTCGAGGCCGAGCACCGGCTGTTCCCCTCCGGCCTGCGCCTGGTCGCCGAGGGCCGGGTGCGGGTCGCCGGCGAGGCCACCGAGATCGACGGCCTCGGCCCGCCGGGGCCGCCGCTGATCAACCCGGCGCCGGAGTGAGACGGAGTGAGACTTGCGGTGCGCAGCCGCAGCCGCTAATTAGAATGCCGGTTTGCAGTCAGGGGAAGAGGAACGCATGCCCAACGACAATATGCTGCAC
>CAMYMY010000310.1 GCA_947259625.1 uncultured Kiloniellales bacterium
AAACCCCGCCGACCGAACACTCGCGATTTGGCTAATGGATGGGTTTGCCGTCCTGGCCGGTAGGAATATCGGCCTCCCGCCTTTCGGGGGGCGGCTCAGGGGCATCAGCGACCACAACGGTGACGGCGCGGCCGACATCCTGTGGCACCACACAGACGGGAGGGCCGCGGTCTGGCTGATGAACGGGTTTGTCTTGCAGCAGGGCCTTCAGGTCGGCAGCCCGCCTCCGGCCTGGCAGATCGAGGACTAGGCACGCGGCGCGCCCGGCCTCGCTGAGATCGGTGAATCCCGGGCGCGATCGGAATTTCGGAGTGACATCGAGATGGGCCGGCCGGCGCAAGCCCGCCGGCCCGTCGTTTGTCGTGAGCCCGCGACCGAAGAGCGAAATCCGACCGGAACACGAACGGGCGGGACCGGAGGCAGTCCAAAGCGCCCCCTGGACGGCCGCCCGGTAGAAAGCGTCTCGCACAACACCCCTCTGGCCGACCTTCGTCGGATGGTCGGATTTCCAGGATCCATAGAATTAATGTCAAATATATCTGGAATTAATCTTGGGTATATATATACTAATTAGATCTAATTTTATGAATATCCAATCTATTTAAATAATTATATCAAATTGTATCAAACTTTTACGAATGGTTTACAATTTCAACACTAAAATGGTGTGACCGCAAGGAGGTAAAGGGCTGTAGATGCGGCTTTTGGCCGCGTGTTGGAGAAGCTTCGGTGTCGGATACGACGCCGAGGGCTCGATGCCCTTTCAGTGGAGGATAACGGTGCCGGGAAGATCAGGCAGACCGTTGAAAAGACAGAATACTCTGACCCCTCCTTGCGGGGCGAGGGCGGCCTTGACCGTCCAGCACCGGGTGTTGGTTCCGTACCGGGGATCGCTCCCAACAGACCGATCAGGAGGTTGGCCATGAATGGACAGTTCGCATCCGCCGCGGGGAAGGTGCTGACAGCGACCTTGGTGGGCGTTGCCCTGAGCACAGTGGCGGCGGCCCAGGAGCCGCGTATCGGCGCTTCGGCCCTGCAACAGATAGATGCCCTGATGCAGGAAAAGGCCTCGCGCACGCCGTCGCAACGCAAGATCTCGTCGGACCTGCTCTTCGAGGCCCGGCGGCAGCGCGGCGAGGCGATCGTCCAGGGCCTGTCCAGCGTGCGCTCGTCGGTGCGGAGCGACCGCGCCGGCCGGGTGCTGGTCGACATCAAGGCCGAGGTCACGGACGGCCTGCTGCGGCGCCTCGAGGGCTTGGGCGGCCGGGTGGTCAGTGACCACGCGGGCTATGGGGCCATCCGCGCCAACGTTCCGCTCCTGCAGCTGGAGGCCCTGGCCCAGTCGCCGCAGGTGCGGTTCATCCGCACGGCCTCTCTCCCCATCGCCAGCAAGGTCAACACCTCGGAGGGCGACGTCACCCACATGGCGGATCTGGCGCGCACCGATCTGGGCGTCGACGGCACCGGGGTCAAGGTTTGCGTGCTGTCGGACAGCGTCGATTCCCTGGCGGAGGTACAGGCCTCGGGCGACCTGCCGCCGACCATAGACATCCTGCCGGGCCAGGACGGTGTCGCCCTCGGGGCGGCCGAGGGAGTGCCGGAAACCATCGGCGAGGGCACGGCCACCCTGGAGATCATCCATGACCTCGCGCCGGGCGCGGCCCTCGGCTTTGCCACCGGCTGGCTCGACCAAGCATCCTTCGCCCAGAATATCAGCGACCTGCGCACCTCTGGGTGCGACGTCCTGATCGACAACGTGATTCATGCCACCGAGCCGGTGTTCCAGGACGGCATCATCGCGCAGGCGATCGATAACGTGGTCGCCGACGGCGCCGTTTATTTCTCAGCGGCCCAGAACTTCGGCAATCTGAGCGACGGTACCTCGAGTGTGTGGGAAGGCGACTATTTCGCCACGGCCGTTCCCGTCGAGTCCCTCAGCTCCGAATACGAGACCGCGCACGACTTCGGCGGCGGCACCGCTCTCAACACGATCACCACCGACACGCCGTTTGGTTTCACCCTTCAGTGGTCCGATCCGCAAGGCGGTTCGACCAACGACTACGACCTTTTCCTCATCAGTGCCAATGGCAATTCGGTAATACTCGCTTCCACCGCCTTCCAAACCAGCGGATCACCAGGGAACCCTTTTGAGTTCATCGATTCGCGCAACCTCGACCATACCGGGATGCACCTTTTGATCGTGCGGATGGCGGGTGCCGCCGGCCGCTACCTGCACCTGAACGCCTTGGGCGGGCAGTTGGCCATCGCCACGGCCGGGCAGACCTGGGGTCACAGCAGCGCCAGGAGCGCCGTCAGCGTCGCCGCGGTGGACTGGTTCCAGGGCTCGGGCACGCCCACCCCCTTTACGGGCGCCGAGTCTGTCGAAACTTACAGCTCCGACGGCCCGCGGCGGGTCTTCTACGAGGCCGACGGCACCCCGATCACGCCGGGCGACGTCTCCGCGACGGGCGGCGAACTGCGGCAGAAGCCGAATCTTGCGGCAGCCGACAACGTCTCGACGGCAACGCCGGGATTCGAGGCCTTCTTCGGCACCTCCGCCTCGGCGGCGCACGCCGCGGCGATTGCCGGTCTGATGCTGTCGAAGAAACCGGCTCTCAGCACGGCCGATCTGCGCGATATCCTTGCCCAGACCGCGCTCGACATCGAGGCGCCCGGCGTGGACCGCGACTCGGGCGCCGGCATCGTCGATGCTGCGGCTGCTCTCGGCGCGTTGAAGGGCGCGGTCGCGACCGACTTCAACGCCGATGCCCTCTCGGACATCCTGTGGCGCAATTCCAGCACCGGCAACACGGTCATCTACCAGATGGACGGCTTCACCAAGAGCGCCGCAGGCTCGATCGGGGCGCCGAGCACAGCTTGGGTGATCAAAGATGCCGGCGACTTCGACAACGATCTACGGGCCGACATCCTGTGGCGGAGGAATGTCACGGGCGAGGTCGTCATCTGGATGATGGATGGGTTCACCCTGTTGTCCTCGCGTTCGATCGGGACCACCACCAGCGGCGCTTGGGATGTGGCGGGCCTTGGCGACTTCGACGGCGACCGTAATCTCGACATATTGTGGCGCAACGGTAGCAGCGGAGAAACCGCGATTTGGCAGATGGACGGCTTCGTCTTGCTGCTCGGCAAGAACATCGGCACGATCCCTCTCGTGTGGAAGATCGCGGGCGTTGCCGATTTCAACAACGACGGTGTGTCCGACATCCTGTGGCGCAACTCGGACACCGGAAGCACTGTCGTCTGGCAGATGAACGCGCTTGCCATGGCCGACAGTATCACGATCGGCGCGCCGCCTCCTGCCTGGAAGATCGTGGGCATGGCCGACTTCGGTGGCGGCGGCCAGGACGATATCCTGTGGCGCAACAGCAATACCAACCAGGTCGTCATCTGGCAGATGAACGGTTACACCTTGGAGGCGTCGTCGGCAATCGGGACCGTCGACTCCGATTGGCTTATCGTCCGCCTTGGCGATTACAATGGCGGCGGCGAGGCGGACATCCTGTGGCGGCGGCGCAGCGATGGAGACACGGTGATCTGGCAGATGAGCGACTTCCGCATGGAGGCCGCCCAGTCGATCGGGACCGTTACCGGCGGATGGGAAGTGCAATAAGAGCGCACGAAACCGCCAGGTAACCGCCGGCTTCGGGGGCGGCGGCGCGGTCCGCCGCCCTCGGTCGTCTGCCGCAACGAACGGAGGCGGGCCGGTTCCGAGACGTAAAACCCTCTAGTTCGACCAGCAGTCCCGCGATATGGTGAATGGGCCGGGACCGGCACGGGAAGAGCGCTCGCGGCTCTTGTTGATAGGCCGCGACAGGCGCCGGGGTATAGTTTGTTCGATGTCGAAAAGGCGGCAGGATGAGGGCAAGCGGCCTGGTCAGCGCGGTGATGGTGACCTACCGGACCGGCCCTGCGCTCTTCGGGTCGATCGAGGCCGTGCTCGGCCAGGCCGGCCTCGACGAACTGGTGCTCGTCGACAACGGTAATCCGCAGCCGGTCCGCGCGGCCCTGAACCGGCTCGAGGCCGCCGAGGACCGGGTCAGGCTCCTGACGGGTCACGGCAACGTCGGCTACGCCGCGGCCTGCAATCTGGGCGCCGGCGCGGCGCGGGGCGACTATCTGCTTTTCGTGAATCCCGATTGTCTGCTGCCGGCCGGTGCCATAGCGCAGTTCCTCGCCGTCGCGCGGCGCACCCCGCGGCCGGCGGTGCTGGGCTGCCGGCTGAGCAATCCCGACGGTACGGAGCAGCGCGGCTCCCGGCGCGAGGCCCTGACGCCCTGGACCGCCTTGGTCGAGGCTTTGCGCCTCGACCGCTTGGCGCCGGACAATCCGCGCATCGTCCGGCTCAACCAGCATGACCGCCCGGCCCCCGACGATGTCGCGGAGGTCCCGGTCGTCAGCGGCGCCTGCCTGTTCTCTTCCTGCCGCAGGTCCGGCCGGTGCATTACCGGAGCACGAGCCGGGCGCACCCGGTCTTCGTCGAATGGTGCAAGACGCGCGGCTTCCTGCGCTACTTCCGGAAGAACTTTTCCGACAGCCATTCGCGATTCGTGATCCTGCTTACGAACCTTGCCGTCTGCCTCAGGTTCGTTGTCAGGGCCGGTTGGCTCACGCTGCGGGGACTGCTGCGCAGGGATGCGCCAAGCGATTCGCAGAGGGGGGCGGGGGGCCGGGGCCTCAAGGCACCCGGCGTGGCGGGCGAAGGGGTTTCGGGCAAGGACCTCGTGGGGCCGAGCTCCACCACCGGCCGGTCGGTCTGAGCCTCGGCGTCCGATCGCCGGCCGGCAAGGGGAGAGGCAGACCGCCCAGGTTGCGAATCAGAGCCGTTTCCGTCACACCGGGTCTTCAAACCGCTCCGGGGATCCGGACAATGACGAAGGCAGACCTCAGCAGGAACCTCCAACTCGTCATAAGCGCTGCTCTGCTTCCCCTGGCCGTGGTTGCTGGGCCCTCGGCGGCCCTGGTGCTGGCACTTATGGCGGCGGTGAGCCTCCTCGGCTCCGGCACTCCGTGGCAGATCGGCATCTTCCGGCAGAGCCCGCTCCTGCTTGTCGGGCTCGCCAGTCTGGCCTGGGCCGGGGCCACGGTCCTCTGGTCGCTCTCGCCTCAGGAGAGCCTGTTGCGGCTGGCCAAGCTCGCCTGGATCCTGGCGGCGGCCTGGATTCTGCTGCGCGCGGAGGCCGCGGCCGTCGTTCCGCCGCCGCAGGCTCTGTTCCGCGCCCTCGTCCTCGGCACGGTCGTGGCCGCGGTGCTCGTTGCCGTGGAACGCGCCAGCGCGGGCTGGTTCTTCGAGGCCTTGGGGCTGCGCCAAGCCCATCCCGACCCCAACATCGAGGCGACCCGCGTCTTCAAGGGCATCGGGGTTCTGCTCGTCGTGACCTGGTGCCTGGCGCCGAGGCTGTTGGCGCGTCATGGGCGGACCCTCTGCCTGGCCGCCATGGCGGCATTGGGGGGGCTGGCCCTCTGGGCCGGGAGCCTTTCCGCCACTCTGGCCTTCGGCGCGGCGGGGCTGGCCTACCTGTTGTCCTGGGTGTTCGGTGACCGCTTTCTGGCCGTGTTGAGGATCACGGTCGTAAGCTTGGTGCTCCTCTTACCGGCTGCCGGGCTGTTCCGGACCGCGCCTTTCGTGGACGCGGTGTCCGCCGCGCGATCGGCCGGGCTGGCGGTCCCCGAGTCCGGCCTGCACCGGGCCTACATATACGATTTCGTGTTGGAGCGGATCTGGCAGCGTCCCCTGCTGGGCTGGGGCCTCGAGGCGTCCAGCCTGCTGCCGGGTGAGGAGACCATCATTCCCGCCTTGCAGCGAAGCCTGTTGCCCTCCCACCCGCACAATGCGGTGCTGGAAATCTGGGTCGAGTTGGGAGCGATCGGCGCAGGACTCGCCGCGGCGCTCCTGTGGCTCGGCCTGCGGGGCATCGAGGAGCGGATCACGGTACGACCGGAACGCGCCGCCGCGCTGGCGTCCGTCACGGCGTTTTTCGCCATCAGCATGTTGTCCTTCAGCATTTGGGCGACCTGGTGGTTGAGCACGGCCGTCGTCGCGGCCTTTCTGGTCCGGGCCCTTGCCGCCGGCCATATCGCGACATGACAGAGGAAAGGCACGCGGTCGTTCTGGGCGCTCGAAGCCTCATCGGCCCCTATCTCGTGGGGCGCTTGGTCGATCTCGGCTACACGATCGAGTGCATCACCCGACATGGAGAGTCAACCGGCCCTTCCCCCGGTCTGCGCTGGACGACGCTCGACGCGAGCGCGCCGGGCGACTGGGCCCCACGCCGGGATGCGGTGGTCTTTTCCCTCCTGCCGCTCTGGCTGCTGTCGCCGGCCCTTCCGAACCTGCAGCCGGCCCGTCAGATCGTCGCCTTCGGGTCGACCTCCGCGACCGTCAAGGCGGCCAGTTCGGATCCCGGCGAGCGCGGCCTTGCCGAAAGCCTGCAGTCGGCGGAGCGCGTCTTGGCCGAGTCTTGCGAGCGCATGAGCATTCCCTGGACCCTGTTGCGGCCGACCCTGGTCTATGGCGGCGGGCGGGACCGCAACATCAGCGCGATCGCCGGCGTTATCCGCCGCTTCGGCTTCTTTCCGCTGGCCGCGCCGGGGCGCGGCCTGCGCCAGCCGGTCCACGCCGACGATCTTGCGGGCGCGGCGCTCTCGGCGGTCGACAACTCCGCCGCGCGCGACACCGGCTTCGACCTGCCCGGCGGCGAGACGCTGACCTACCGCGAAATGGTCGAGCGGATCTTCGAGGCCTTGAACCGGCGTCCCCTGATCCTGCCGCTCCCTGAGCTGGCGCTGGCCGCCGCCGTCGGCGGAGCCCGGCGCCTGGGGTTGCTCGGCGTCACGGCCGAGGCGGTCAGGCGGATCAACCGGGATCTGACCTTCGATAGCGCGCCGGCGCGCTCGTGCCTCGATTTTGCGCCGCGAGGCTTTGCGCCGGAACTGCCGGCCGAGCGCTGACACCAGAGGTCGTTCTCGATGACCTTTGGTATTACTTGGGGAGAGTGACGCCGGCGCGGCCTTCCTCGATGCCGTGCAACAGGTAATGCTGCCACCCGGATTCGAACTTGCCGCTGCGCACCGCCGCGGCTACGTCCGGATTCTTGTCCAGGTAAGCCTGCTCGACCCAGCTAGGCGGGGGGGTCATGCTTTGCTTCATGCCTGCTTCGAGGTCCGTCGAAAGGCGAAAGCCGACAACCAATGCCACGACCATGAGACAGGAGATTGCAAAAAACAGACCTTTTAGAGCCCTGTCCTGCTTGCGAAATAGGTTTAGTTGCTTTTCTACGTTGATCATGAGCCAAACCTTACGCCCTGCTTCGCACGGCGGTCAAGGCGTTGGCCGTAGGTGACGCGGTTCGAGGGCCGCGCTCTTGCTCGCTCAGCCACGCGAAAACGGCGCGCCTGTGGTGCCGGCCGGACGAATCGGCGGACGGCGCCACTTCGGTTTTGACCCGGGGCGCTGTATCGCGCATGGTTCCACAGACGAGCCCGGCCGGTACGGCAGAGCGGTCTTCGATCCGGGGCCGGCGAACGGCCGGGACCCCGGCAGTCCAGGGGGGTGGCGTGGGCTCGGTTCTGTTGCTTGGCTTCCTGATCGGCATACAGCATGCGCTCGAGGCCGATCATGTCGCCGCGGTGGCCTCGATTGCCACGCGAGGCGGTTCGGTCGGACGCATCGTGCGGCAGGGCGCGGCCTGGGGGCTCGGCCACAGCGTGACATTGCTGGTCGTCGGTGCAGCGGTGCTGTCCTTCGACGCGGCGGTGCCCGAGAGCTTGGCCCGGATCCTGGAGCTTGCGGTCGGTGTCATGCTGCTCTTGCTCGGCCTGGGCGTCCTGCGCCGCGTGCTGCGCCGGGGGATCCACTTCCACCGGCATCGGCACGGCGACGGGATCGTGCATATCCATGCCCATTCTCACGCCGGCGAGCGGGAACCCCATGATCCCCGGCTGCACCGGCACGACCATCCGCGCGCCCTGCCGCTGCGCGCGCTGCTGATCGGCACGATGCATGGCATGGCGGGCTCGGCGGCCCTCCTGGTCCTGGCGCTGGCCTCGGTTCAATCGGCGCTCACCGGCCTGCTCTATGTCGTGATCTTCGGTTTCGGCTCGATTGTCGGCATGGCGGCGCTCTCGGCCGTCATCGCCGTGCCGCTCAGCTGGTCCGCGCGCCTGCTCACCCGGCTGAACCAGGCCCTCCAGGCGGCGATCGGCTGTGCCACACTGGTGCTTGGCATCGTGATTGTCTACGAGACCGCTTTCGTCGTTTGGATGGGTGGTTGAGCGGTCCGGGTACGAGGGGGCAAATAGTCGACCTTTCGGTCACGATGATCTCTTGAGCCGCCTGTCACTATCATGGTCGAGCCCGGCACCTCCAGCAACGTTCTGGTGCCGAGTTGAAAATTCCGCCATAATAACAGGGCTCTGGTCGTGAATATTGTATTTGGCTAGGTAGGTCACATCATGGCGATCACGAAGCGGGTGAGACAGCTGTGCCGGCTCGGTCTCGTGTTGTCTTTGACAGTGCTGGCCGCCTGCACGGTCGGCACAGGACCCGAGACGGAATCCACTGCTTCAACATCCGCCGCCCTCGTGGCGCGGGCCCAGGCGCTCTTGGCCGAGATAGATTACCGGCCGGGCGTGGTCGACGGGATCGAGGGGCCGCTGACCGGCGAAGCGGTTCGCGCCTACCAGACTGCGGCCGGCCTTGAGGTCGACGGCCGGGTCAGCGAGTCTCTCGTTGCCCGGCTCGAGCGCGACAAACAGATGCGCCTGGTCGCCGAGGTGCAGGAACAGCTGGCGGCTCTCGGCTACGAGCCGGGCCCCGCCGACGGCAAGGTGGGGGCACGGACCCGCCGCGCGGTCGAGGCCTTTCAAGAAGCCCAGGATCTGCCGCAGGACGGCCGGGCCACGGCGCGGTTGCGCGACCAACTGGCCGCGGCCCGG
>CAMYMY010000311.1 GCA_947259625.1 uncultured Kiloniellales bacterium
ACCTACGACGGCTGCGCCCTGGCCTACGAGGGCTATTTCTACTGGGACGGCTGGGCGAACTACATCGGCGTCGAAGACGAACGCGGCCTAGCCAAGTTCTACGACACCGGCTGCTTCGTCATGAAGACCGAGCTCAACGACTACCTGCGGCCGATCTGCCGGAACATGGATGCGCTCGGCATCCCCTGGGAGGACTGGGACCTCGAGACGCTCAAGGCGAAGATGCCGATCTACGACCTGCACAGCTACGCCCCGGTCAAGCGGCCCGACGACCCGGACTTCGGCAAGACCTCGGGCGAGATGATGGCGGGCGCCGTGTTCTTCTTCAAGGCGGGCTACATCAGCGACCCGCAGCTGGCGACCCACAACGTCCAGCGAGCGGCCGAAGCCAAGGGCGCCACCTTCCTGTTCAACAGCGAGATCGTCGAGATCCGGCAGCAGGACGGCCGGGTCGCCGGCGTGACCCTCGGGAGCGGCGAACGGATCGACGCGCCGGTCGTGGTCAACGTCGCCGGGCCGCACTCCTACCTGGTCAACCGCATGGCCGGGGTCGAGGAAGGCATGAACATCAAGACCCGGGCCCTGCGCCAGGAGGTCGCCCACGTCCCCTCCCCCAGGGGCTTCGACTTCGAGAAAGACGGCTTCGTGACCTCCGACGGCGACATCGGCTGCTACTGCCGCCCGGAAACCGGTAATCACATCCTGATCGGCAGCGAGGACCCGGCCTGCGACGAGCGCGAGTGGGTCGACCCGGACGACTACAACCGCGACTTCACCGACCAGTGGCAGGCCCAGGCCTACCGCGTGGCGCAGCGTATCCCGACGCTCGGCATCCCGAGCCGCATGAAGGGGGTCGTGGACCTCTACGACGTCTCCGACGACTGGATCCCGATCTACGACAAGTCCGACCTCGCGGGCTTCTACATGGCGATCGGCACGAGCGGCAACCAGTTCAAGAACGCGCCCGTGGCCGGCGTCATGATGGCCGAGCTGATCGAGCGCTGCGAGGCGGGCCACGACCACGACAAGGACCCGCTGCAGCTCGAGCTGCGGCACATCGCGCGGTCGATCGACATCGGCTTCTATTCGCGGCTGCGCGAGATCAACAAGGAGAGCAGTTTTTCCGTGCTCGGCTGATCCGGAAAGCGCCGGTCAGGGGCCGCGCCGGGAGCGTTTGAAGCCCTCGAAGTAGCGGGTCAGCGTTTCGGACAGGGCCCCGCGTTCCAGCATGATCTCGATCAGGTGGAAGCGGCCGCGCGTCGCCAGCGCCCGGTCGAGCGCGCTCTTGAGCTCGGCCCGGGTGGTCACGCGGTCGCCAATGCCGCCCAAGGCCCCGGCCATATCGGCGAAGTGCCAGTCGTCGAGGTCGTTGAACTTCGACTCGGGCTGGAAGACGCGCAGGATCTCCCAGCTTCTGTTGTTGAACAGCAGGACGATGGGGTCCCAGCCGTAGCGCCGGCAGTTGCCGAGTTCCCAGCCGGTCATCTGAAAGGCGCCATCGCCGACCAGGACCACCGGGCGCTCGCCCGTGGCCGCCTGGATGCCCAGCCCGGCCGGCACGCCGAAGCCCATGCCGGCGTAATAGCCCGGGGCGGCGAAGCGCGTCTGCTCGATGTCCATCGCGGTGAACAGGCAGTCGCCGACATCGGCCGCCAGCGGCATGGCGCCGTGACTGCGCAGGGTGTCGTTGACCAGGCGCGCGATATCGGTGGGGGTGATCGGCGCGTCGTCGGCCACCAGCCCGGAGGGATATTCGGTCGCCGAGGGGGCGGCCGCCGCCCTCGCCGTTCGCCGCGGTGCCCGCGCCAGCAGGGCCTCGACCAGCGCGTCGAGCGGAATGTTGGGATAGACGTGGTAGCCGGCGCGCACCTCGCGGCCCAGCGCCTGGATCGCGGCGCGCAGATCGATCTGGTGCCGCGAGACGCCGAAATTGGTATCGCTCAGGATCACGCCCAGGAGGAGCAGGCCGTCGGAGCCCTCGATCAGGTCGGTGATCTCCGGCCGGCCCGCCACGCCGAGATAGGTGCCGAGTGGCGGCGCGACCGTGCCGGCGAGCAGGCCGCGGCCCATGAAGCTGGTCACCACCGGCAGGCCGAGGCGGCGCGCCAGCTCGGCGACCTTGTCCTCGATGCCGTAGCGGCGGATCTCGACCCCGGCCATCAACACCGGCGCGCGGGCCGCCTCGAGGCGCGCCAGGATCTCGGTGGCGCACTCGGCGAGCGCGTCCGGCGCGACCGGCGCGGGCGGAGTCCTCTCGACCGCCGCGCAGTCCGCGGTCACCCGGTCGCGCGGCAGCTCGAGATAGACCGGCATCGACTGGTCGAGCGCGCTGCGCAGCACGCGCGAGATTTCGGCGGGCGCGCGTTCCGGGTCGTCGAGGCGCGCCTGGTCGCAGGTGATCTCGCGGTAGACCCGGAACTGGGAATCCAGCGTCTTGGCCTGATGGTGCAGCAGCAGGCCGCTCGCGCGCTCCGCGCTGCCCGGCGCACCGGATATGACGACGACGGGCGAGCGTTCCGCATAGGCCCCGGCGATGGCGTTGACCAGGTTGAAGGCACCGGCGCCGTAGGTGACCGCTGCTACGCCCAGCGAGCAGTTGTAGCGCGCCGCCGCGTCGGCGGCGAAGCCGACACCGGGTTCGTGAGACAGCGTGTAGAGCGGCAGGATGCCGCTTTCCTCGACCACCTTGAAGAACGGCAGTGCGAAGTCGCCCGGGATGCCGAAGATCCCCTCCGCGCCGTGGTCCTTGAGCGCGGCAAGCAAGGCCTGCCCGAGTTCCATGGAGGCGGTTCTCCTTTTCGCTCGATCGGCCGGCTCCTCCCGGTGGCTCCCCCAACCACGACGGTACCACAGGGCATCCGGCGACCCCAGGGCCTTTGCGGACGGACGCCGCCCGGGCGCGCCGAGCGTTACCGCCGCCGAATTTTCGGATCTATTTCAGGCTCAGGATGAAGGCGATGATGTCGTCGGTCTCCGCCTCGCTGAGCATAAGGTTCGGCATGTTCTGATGCCAGGTCCCCAGGAAGACGCGAAGGCTGATCGCGGTGATCGCCGGATCGTCGGCGACGTCCTGGAACGCCGGCGCGTCTGCCCAGGAGTCGCCCATGTCTTCGCTCTCTATGAAGTGGCAGGCGGCGCAGACGTCACGGGCTAGAGTGTGGCCCGCGTATCGGTCTCCCGGCAATGCCTGGGCCAGGGCGGGCAAGGCGCCCAGAAGAACCACGATAAGGGCGAAGCGGATCATATCGAACCTCGCAGGTTACACTTTGTATCGACGCTCCGGATTTTCAATTGCCGGAGCCACGGATCCTCGGTCGGCGCGGCCCTTCGCGCGCCGCCTCGCCGAGCCCGTCCTTCGCCACGGCCGCAAAGGCCCGGTAGAGCCCCTCGGTCGCGCGGGCCAGTCCGGCATAGGAGAGCTTGTCCGGCGTGTCCTCGGCAGTGTGGTAATAGCGATAGCGATAGAAGGCGGTGTCCGTGACCATGAAGGCGCGGTAGCCGTTGACCCAGAACGAGCGGTGGTCGCTCCAGCTCACGCCCGGGACGAGGCTGAAGGTCGCCACGTGCTCCAGCGGAAAGTCCGAGCGGGCGCGGAACGCCGCCGCGACATGACGCATGAGCCCGCGCGAGCGGAAATCGGACACGAAGGCCAGGAAGTTGCCCCGGTCGGGATAGAACAGCCGGAACAGCGGCGGATAGCGCTGGCTGCCCGGTGCGTCGCGGTAACAGCCGATGGTCTCGAGCGCGACCATCAAGCGGATGTCGTCGCCGTGCGCCCGGGCGGCCCGCGCATAGACCATGCTGCCCTGGTCTCCGGACATGTAGAACGGCGGCTCCTCGTTGACGAAGGCCACGAAGCGGACGCTCATCGCCGGCGCCACGCCGGCGAAGAGCCGCGACAGCTCCAGGAGCGCGGCGACGCCGCTGCCGTTGTCGTTGGCGCCGGGGCCGCCCATGATCGAATCGTAGTGCGCGCCCAGAAGCAGAATTCCTTCCCTCTGGGCGTTGCCGGGCCGCGTCACCTCCAGGTTCGCGCTGCGCACGCCATGGGCCTCGTAGACCTGCGGCGTGACCTCGTAGCCCTGGCCTCGCCAGGCCGCCTCGATGTAGCCGGCGGCGGCCGCCAGCGCCCGGGGCCGGAAGACGTTGCGCTCGCCGATGTCGCCGGCCAGCGCCTGGACATGGGCGCGCAACGCCCGCGCGTCGACCGCACCCTCCACCGCCGTCATCGCCCCGCGCCCCCGCCCACCGTGGCCAGCGGCGCCCGGAACACCGCGGCGGCGGCAAGGTACAGTACGACGGCGATCCCGACGACCGCCGTGAAGCCCAGATGTATTGCCAGGATGGTCGCCAGGATCGCGCTCGCCACCGAGGCGCAGCCGTTCACCCCCCAGGCCCAGGGCACGAGCTCCGGGACCCGCTCGGACACCCGCGAGAGGCCGATCGGGAAGGGCATGCCCATGAAGAACGCGAGCGGCGCGATCAGAGCGAGGGATGCGGCGACCCGCGCCGCCTCGGGCCAGGGCATCATCCAGTCGAACAGCGCCGGCAGCAGCGCAAGATAGAGCAGCGCAGCGGCGCCGATGGCCAGGACCGGAACATCGAGCGGCGCGAGCCGGGAGAGCAGCCGGCCGGCGGTTTCGCGCCGCCGCTCCAGCCGCCGGACGAAGCGCGGCGCGGCGCCGCTACCAAGCCCGGCGAAGACCAGGAAAGCGGAAAGCACCACGGC
>CAMYMY010000312.1 GCA_947259625.1 uncultured Kiloniellales bacterium
CCTGCCGCGCGAGGACAACCTTGACGAAATCGTGAAGGCCTACATCGAGGATTATCTGGACGACCGCTAGGGCGCCGCTGCACTCTGGCGCGCGGCGCGGTTTGGTGTGGACTGTCGGACCGCGACCAGGAGTAGCGACGAAACCAAGAAGGAGGCTCTGGAATGACACGGCTCGGCACGACGCTTCTGGCAGCTCTGGCGGTCTCGTGCGGCGCTCTGTGGAGCGCCGGCACCGCGGCGCAGCAGGAGCCCAAGCGCGCGATCACCAAGATCGCCGGCGACCTCTACCGCTTCCAGAACAACTTCCACTTCTCGGTCTTCCTGGTGACGGACGACGGCGTCATCGCGACCGACCCGATCAACGCCGAGGCGGCGGCCTGGCTGAAGGCCGAGATCGCCACGCGCTTCGGCCAGGAGGTCAAGTACCTGATCTACAGCCACGACCACGTCGACCATATCGCGGGCGGCGAGGTCTTCGCCGACACGGCGGTGGTCCTCGCCCACGACAACGCCAAGGCCGCGATCCTCGGCGAGAAGCGGCCGACGGCGGTGCCCGAGGTCACCTTCTCGGACACCATGACCATTACGCTCGGCGGCAAGACGGTCGAGCTCAGCTACCTTGGCCGCAGCCACTCCGACAACATGATCGTCCTGCGCTTTCCCGCGGAGCGCGCGCTCTACGCGGTCGATTTCATCTCGGTCAAGCGCCTGCCCTACATGACCCTGAGCGACGCCTACTTCCCGGACTGGATCGCGGCGATCCGGCAAGTCGAGGCGATGGACTTCGACATCCTCGTGCCCGGCCACGGGCCGCTCGGCGTCAAGGCCGACGCCGCCGACCACCGGGCCTATCTCGAGAACCTCTACGACGCCGTGCTGGCGGCCGCGCGCGCCGGCCGCACGCTCGAGCAGATGCAGGCCGAGATCAAGCTAGAGGCCTATGCCGCCTGGGGCCAATACGAGGCCTGGCGGCCGCTCAACATCGAGGGCATGTACCGGCAGATCTCCCTGCACCGCCGCGGCAACTGAACGCGCGCGGCCGGTACCGCGACCACGAAAAATCGAAACGAGCCCATGCACAGTAATAAATCACTATTTTTCAAATGATTAAGAAACGGCACTAAAGTCGCATCGCAAATACGGGGCGGAACGACCGCGCGCAGGCCGCGAAACGTCGCCGCGGCCCGAGCCAAATTTCTGAAATTTCGCGTTTTTCGCGACTTATCCACAAGTTTCTCACGAAAAAGACTTGAAACTAACGCGCGAAATCACTTACGCTGACTCACCGATCAGTCGAGGGCGAGCGGCCTGCGCCTGGATGGGGCGGCCCCGGTTTGGGACGGCAGGCGGCGGCGGCTCGCAAAGGGGGGGAAGTGCGCGTGTTGGCTCCAGGGGACACCCGAATTGGGTTCGCGCCGCGCCGCGCCGCCGACCGGCCCACGCACACGAAAAGCTCCACACAACTGAAATGCGATAGCAAAGGACCGGCCGAGCGCGGCCGGTGGGGAGAGCCGTCATGACCTTGCGCGAGCGCAGCATCATCGTCGTCATCTTTCTCGGGCTGATAGGGGCACTGCTGGGACCGACGGTCCCCTGGCGCGACCTGATGCCGGCCTGGACGGGCGAGAGCCCCGGCACCGGCGACCAAGCGAACCTCTACGCCCCGGCCTTCGCGAGCGTCAACCTGCCGCCAGCGGCCGACGCGGGCTTCGACCGGACGGTCGCGGCCGGCGACTGGGTGGTGCTGGACGGCAGCGGCTCGAGCGACCTCGACGGCGACGAGCTCGGCTTCAGCTGGACCCTCACCGCCCCCGGGACGAGCATCGCCGTGCTCGACAATCCCGCGGCGGTCAGGCCGAGGTTCCAGGCCGACGTGGCGGGCGACTACCTGGCCCAGCTGACGGTGACCGACGGCCTCGGGGCGAGCGCCGCCGACACGGTGGTGATCCGCACCGGCAACGTCGCCCCGGTGGCCGACGCGGGCCCGGACCAGGCCGCCCTGCCGCTCGACACGGTGCGGCTGGACGGCAGCGCCTCGGCGGATTTCAACGGCGACAGGCTCGCCTTCGCCTGGTCGCTGGTCTCGGCGCCCGCAGGCTCGCTGGCGGCGATCTCCGACCCCGCGGCCCTGCAGCCGAGCTTTGTGGCCGACCTGCCCGGCGACTACGTCGTGCGGCTGGTCGTGACGGAGGACCGGAGCGACACTCTACCGGCGCTGTCGAGCGAGCCGGACGAGGTTCGCATCAGCACCGCGAACACGGCGCCGGTCGGCGCGGCGGGCCCCGACCAGAAGGTCGCGGTCGGCCAGACCGTGCTGGTGCGCCTGGAGGGGCTGAGCGACGTCGACGGCGACCTGCTGGAGGAGCGCGACTGGACCTTCGTGTCCCGTCCGCCGGGCAGCCTGGCGGCGTTTCTGCCGGACAAGAACCGCCGCTTCATCATCGACCTGCCGGGCACCTACGTGGTCCAGCGGATGGTCGGCGACGGCCTGCTGGAAGGCGCGCCGGAGACCCTGATCCTGACGACCAACGACAACCTGCGGCCGGTCGCCGACGCCGGGCCAGACCAGACGGTCGACGCCGGCGAGGCGGTGCGCCTGAGGGGCGCGGGCTCGAGCGACGTGGACGGCGACGCGCTCGCCTACCGCTGGGCGTTCACCGTGGTCCCGGCGGGCAGTGCCGCCACGCTCTCGGACCCGGCCGCGGTCAACCCGACCTTCGAGGCGGACCTGCCCGGGACCTACGTGGCCCAGCTGATCGTCGACGACGGCACGGAGGCCTCGCGGCCGGACACCGTGGTCGTCTCGACCGCGGGCTCGCCGCCCGTGGCCGACGCCGGCCCCGACCAGAAGCGGCCCAAGAAGAGCACGATCCAGCTGGACGGCGGCGCCTCGTTCGACGCCGACGGCGACCTGCTGACCTACCGCTGGTCGCTGAGCAAGCGGCCGAGCGCCAGCAGCGCCACGCTCAACTACCCGAACACGGTCGACCCGACCTTCACCACCGACACCGGCCGCCGCTTCATCGCCCAGCTGATCGTCAACGACGGCCAGCGCGACAGCGCGCCGGATACCGTGGTGGTCGGCCCGGGCAACATGCGGCCCGTGGCCGGGGCCGGGACGGACCGGACGGTCCAGCCCGGCGACCTGGTGACCCTGAACGGCGGCGGCTCGTTCGACGCCGCCGGCGACCCTCTGACCTACCGCTGGGCGCTGCTGAGCGCGCCCGCGGGCAGCACCGCCAGCCTCATCGGGGCGAACACGGCGACCCCGAGCTTCACCGCCGACCTGGCCGGCGTCTACGTCGCCCAGCTGATCGTGACCGACGACGACGTGGCGCCGCTGGTGAGCAACCCGGACACGGTCATGATCGTCGCCAACGCGCCGCCGGTGGCCGATGCCGGGCCGGACCAGGACGGCTATGTCGACCAGGCGGTCGCGCTCGACGGGACGGCTTCGAGCGACCCGGACGGCAACCCGCTGACCTATGCCTGGACGTTCGCCGCGACGCCGGCCGGCAGCCTGGCTGCGCTGACCGGCGCCACGACGGCGACGCCCGGCTTCACGCCCGACGTGTTCGGCGACTACGTGGTGCAGCTCACGGTCAGTGACGGGCTGATCGATTCGGCGCCAGACACGGTGACGGTCTCGACGGTCAACCGCGCGCCGGTCGCCGAGGCCGGCGCCGAGCAGTCGGTGACTGCGGGCGCGCCGGTGCAGCTCGACGGCTCGGCCTCCAGCGACCTCGACCATCAGCCGCTAACTTACGCCTGGCGCTTCACCGCCAAGCCGCCCGGCAGCGACCCCCTCGTGAGCTTCCTGGGCGACCCGGCCGCCGCCAGCCCGACCTTCACCGCCGACGTCAAGGGTCTCTATGTGCTCGACCTTACGGTCAGCGACGGCACGCTGCCCGGGCCTGCGGTCTACGCGGCCGGAGCCATGCTGTCGATGACGGGTGGCCACGGCGACCTGCACGAGATCCCGCTGCCCGTGATGCGTACCCTGGCCGAGCACGTCAGCTACATCCGCGTGTGCGACGGTGAGGCCGACTGCCGCCGCGCCGTCCGCGAGATGCTGCGCATGGGCGCCGAGCTGATCAAGGTGCACGCCTCCGGCGGCATGCTGTCGGCGCTCGACGATCCCCACCACCAGCAGTTCACCGACGCGGAGCTGGCGGCAATCGTCGACGAGGCCGGTCGCATGGAGCGGATCGTCGCCGCGCACTGCCACGGCAAGGCGGGGATCATGGCGGCGCTTCGGGCGGGCGTGCGCACGATCGAACACGGGACGTGGCTCGACGAGGAGGCTGCCGAGGCCATGGTCGCCGCCCGCGCCATCCTCGTACCGACCTGTTTCATCGGCAGGCACCTGCGCGCGCTGGGCGACAGCGGGGGCCTGCCCGCCTACAGCGTGACCAAGATCGCCGCCGCCGGCGATCGCCACGACGAGGCGGTCCGCGTCGCCCTCGCCGCCGGTGTGACCATCGCGATGGGCACCGACATCTTCAGCTCACCGCTGTGGGGCCAGAATGGACGCGAGGCCGTCCTGCTCCACGACCTCGGCATGACGCCACTCGACGTGATCGAGGCCGCTACGGCCACCGGACCTGGCACGCTCGGGCCGCGCGCGCCCCGCTCCGGACAGCTCGTCACGGGTTACGACGCGGACGTCATCACCGTCGACAGGGACCCGCTGTCAGACATCGGCGTTCTCGCCGACCCGACCTCGAT
>CAMYMY010000313.1 GCA_947259625.1 uncultured Kiloniellales bacterium
GAAGGCGGCAAGCGCGCCGAACACCTTGTCGATGGTGCGCAATAGCAAGGTCGCGGCCTCACCGGGTATGAGGGGGCCGGCGCCGCTGTTGGCGCCGGCCCCCATCGGCCGTGGCCTCAGCGGGCGGCTTCGACCAGTTTCAGCCAGGCATCGCCCTGGCTTTGCAGATAGGTGTCGTAGACCGGGCGGGTCGCCGTCTGGAAGGCGACCAGTTCGACATCGACGATGTCGGTGGTCCTCTTCATCTCCTCGAAGTAGCGCGCCTCCAGTTCGGCGGATTTCTCGTAGGCCGACTCGGTGATCGCCTTGCCGACCGAGTTGAACACCTCCTGCTGCTCGGCCGTCAGGCTGTCGTAGAAGGCCTTGGAGGCGAGCAGGAAGCTGGGCGTGTAGACATGGCGCGTCAGGCTCAGATACTTGGCCACTTCATAGTGCTTCTGCTCGTAGAAACCGTAGGTCGCGGCCTCGGCGCCGTCGACCACACCGGTCTGCAGCGCGGTGAAGGTCTCAGCCCAGGACACCTTCTGGGGGGTTGCGCCCATGGATTGGAAGACGCCCTGCCGGAACTTGCCGCCGGAGATGCGGATCTTGAGGCCCTTCAGGTCGCCCGGCGTGGTCACCGGCCGCTTGCCGTTGATCACGTGGCGGAATCCGTTCTCATAGATGCCGACCACCACGATCCCCTGTTTTTCGATCTGCTCGGCCACCTCGTCGCCGAGCGGTCCCTGCATCGCCCGTACCACGTGGGCGCGGTCGGAAAACAACCACGGCAGGTCGAACAGGCCGAGCGCCTTGTCGAGCTTGGTGACCCCCGAGGCGACATTGATCATCTCGATGGAGCCGGCCTTGAGGTTCGTGATCAGCGCCGATTCCTTGCCCAACTGGCCGCCCGGGAACAGCTTGAAGTCGAACTGCCCGGGCAGCCGCTTGTCGATCTCGGCGGCGAACAGCTCGCTCTGCGCGTGCAGCGGCGACAGGGCCGAAACGTGGCTGGCAATACGCACTTCACGCGGCTCGGCCGCCTGGCCGACCGCGGCAAAGGCCGCGAGCAAGGTTGCAGCGGCAATAAGCTTCTTCATCATCGGAACCTCCCTAAGATAGTTTTCAACTGCGGTAAACGGGGTTCAACGGATCTCCACTTGATAGCGAAACCGGTCGGCCGGGCCGCGCGAACGGCGCCATTCCAAGGGCACGAAGTCGTAGCCCAGCGCCAGGCGCTCGATCACGATGACCGGCGTTCCCGGGACTAGGCGCAGCGCACGGGCGTAACGCTCCTCGGCCCCCTCGACGGCCAGGCTCTCCGTCGCGCTGGCGATCACCTTGCCGCACAGCTGCTCGTAAAGCGGATAGAGCAGGTCGCCGAACTCGTCGGGCGCCAAGTCCAGCAAGGGGGCGAAGGCGTCGTGCGGCAGCCAGATTTCCTCGAACAGGAAGGCCGTGCCGTCGAACAGGCGCAGACGCGACAGCTGTATCGCTTCAGCGCCCTCCGCGAGCAGGAGCTTTTCTGCGACCTCCGCCGGCGCCGGCCGCTGCTCGATCGTCAGGATGCGGCTCTCCGGCACCCGGCGTTCCCCTCCGGCGCCGTGGAAGCGGAAGAAGCGGAACAGCGACGTGGTGAAATCGGCCCGGCGCACGAAGGTGCCTCTGCCTTGCCGCCGGGCCAAGAGTCCCTCGCCGACCAGGGCCTCGATCGCCCGGCGCACGGTGCCCGGCGCCACCTCGTGCTCGGCGGCAAGCGTCAACTCGGCCGGTATCGCCTCGCCGGGACGCCACGCCTGGGTGGCGATCAGCCGGGCGAACTCGTCGCGCAGCCGCTGGTAGATCGGCAGGCGCGGGTCGCTGCCGGTCTCTTTCGAGGATAAGCCAGGAGGTATCGACTGTTTCATCGCACCAGGAGCCGCGGTTGCCGAAAGATCCTGTACGGAACGCTTGAACCGATAGAACCTTTGGTCTTATATAAGACTAAATTTATAACAAATGCAACATATCAGGAGAGGCCGTCGGCATGGAAAGTGCCGAAGTCGAGCAGGTCGCCACGCCGCGGCAAGGCGTGGTGCGGATGGACTGCCACGCGCATGTGTTCACGCGGGCCTGCCGGCTGGCTCCCGACCGGCGCTACACGCCCGCCTACGAGGCGCCGCTGGCCAGCTATCTGGCGGTGCTCGACCGCCATGACATGAGCCATGGCGCATTGGTCCAGCCGAGCTTTCTCGGCACCGACAACGGCTATCTTCTGGACTGCCTGGGACGGGCGCCCGACCGCCTGCGCGGCGTCGTCGTGGTGGCCCCGGAGGTGTCCGATCACGAGCTGGACGCCATGGCGGCGGTCGGCGTGGTCGGCATTCGCCTCAACCTGATCGGCCTGGAGGACCCGGCCGAGGTCGCGCGCCACTATGACCGCGTGCTGCTGCGGAAGATCGCGGCGCGCGGCTGGCATGTCGAGATCCACGCCACGGGCGCAGTCTTCGCGGCGGCACTGGACCGGGCCTTGTCGAGCGACGCCCAGGTGGTGGTCGATCACTTCGGCCGGCCCGATTCGCATGCCGGCGCGGAAGACCCCGGTTTCCGGGCCCTCTTGAGCCTGGCGGGCAACCCGCTGCTTTGGGTCAAGTTTTCGGGTCCCTATCGCTTCGCGCGGGATCCCGGTCCCTTTGCCACCGCCCTTCTCGAGGCCTTCGGCGGCGACCGTCTGCTGTGGGGGAGCGATTGGCCCTGGACCCAGCACGAAGCCGGCCATGACTATGCCGCCTGCCTGCGTTGGCTGGAGGGCTGGGTGCCCGACCCGGAACAGCGCCGGCGCGTTCTCGGCGAGAACGCGGCGCGGCTCTACCGGCTGGATGGATCTGGAGGGCTGGGTGCTCCCTAGGAAGTAGCTCCGCAGGCTAGCCGATTGACCATTCTCCGCGTGTGTCCGCTGGGCCGCGTTTCTGCGTTCTAGCATCGTGATGCGAGCGCTTTGCTCGATCTTCGTGAATTCGACATACTGTCGCAATTCTTTGGCCGGAGCGGGGAGGCCTGTTATGCCTGATCCTTATGCGAGCATTGCCGAAGTCGCACCCGAAGTGCTCGAGATCCTTATCAATGCTATGGAAGTGCGTGCCGCCGATCCTCAACAAAAAGCAATGCGGGAGACCTACCTTTCCTGGCTGGATCTTCCGGAGGGAGCACGCGTGCTCGAGGCAGGATGCGGGACCGGGGCCGTGTGTCGGGACTTGGCGCGGTGGCCGAACGTGGCGGAAGTGATCGGATCGGATCCATCGCCGATCTTCCTGGCGAAGGCGCGGGAGCTTGCCGCCGAAATCCCGAACCTGCAGTTTCAAGAGGCGGATGCGCGATCCTTGCCCTTCGAGGACAACGCCTTTGATGCGGTGGTTTTCCATACCTGCCTGTGCCACGTACCTGAGCCGGAGAGAGCGATGGAGGAGGCATTTCGGGTCCTGCGGCCCGGCGGGCACTTAGCGGTCTTCGACGGAGACTACGCGACCACTACTTTTGCAGTCGGAGAGCATGATCCTTTGGAAGGCTGTGCGGATGCTGTGATCACCGCGTTCGTTCACGATCGCTGGCTCGTACGCCGACTGCCAGCTGTTGCGAAGTCCGCGGGCTTCAGTGTCACTCGCTTCGATAGCCACGGCTATCTGCAGACCTCGGAACCGGACTATTTCCTGACTTTGGTGGACCGAGGAGCCGATGCCCTTGCCGGGTGGAGCCGGATCGATGGAGCAATGGCCGAGGCATTGAAGAAGGAGGCTCGGCGGCGCGTGGAGTCGGACGAGTTCTTCGGCTTCATTGCTTTCGCCAGCTTGATTGCCCGTAAGCCAGTGTAGGTTGGGAAGTCGACTGGTAGCGTCCGCACGAAGGGCATGGCCGGAACTGTGCTGGGAAGGCTGGACTTGGCGGCGTGGCATCCCTAGGTTCCGGCCATGACGGACCGCGTTCTGATTCTCGACTTCGGCTCGCAGGTGACCCAGCTGATCGCCCGGCGGGTGCGCGAGAGCGGCGTCTACAGCGAGGTCCACCCGTTCAACGTCTCCGACGAGACGATCCGCGCCTTCGAGCCCAGGGCGGTGATCCTTTCGGGCGGCCCGGCCTCGGTCAGGACCGCCGAGGCGCCGCGGGCACCGGAGATGGTGTTCGAGCTGGGCGTGCCGATCCTGGGCATCTGCTACGGCCAGCAGACCCTCTGCGCCCAGCTCGGCGGCGAGGTCGAGGGCTCGGAGCACCAGGAGTTCGGCCGCGCCTTCCTCGAGGTGACGGGTGAGAGCGCGCTCACCGAGGGCCTGTGGCGCCCTGGCGAGCGCCACCAGGTCTGGATGAGCCACGGCGACCGCGTCGTGCGCCTGCCCGAGGGCTTCCGCGTGGTCGGCACCTCCGAGGGGGCACCTTTCGCCATGTTCGCCGACGAGGCGCGGCGCTTCTACGGCGTGATGTTCCATCCGGAGGTGGTGCATACGCCCGACGGCGCCAGGCTGCTCGCGAATTTCGTGCACGGGGTGGCGGGCTGCGCCGGCGACTGGACCATGGCGGCGTTCCGCCAGCAGGAGATCGACAAGATCCGCGCGCAGGTGGGTCCTGCCCGCGTCGTCTGCGGTCTCTCCGGCGGGGTCGATTCCTCGGTCGCCGCCGTGCTGATCCACGAGGCGATCGGCGAACAGCTGACCTGCATCTTCGTCGACCACGGCCTGCTGCGCGCC
>CAMYMY010000314.1 GCA_947259625.1 uncultured Kiloniellales bacterium
CCGGAGGGGCCGGCCTCGGCCGGGCCTCGGGAAGGCGCGCGGCATGGCGGCACAGGATCCTGCGCTTGAATCCGGCGGCACGATTGGCGGCGGGCGCGCGGCTGCGGCGCTCGGCCGGCTGAAGCGCGAGTTCGAGGCCGAGCGGGAGCGCTGGCTGCTCTGGCTACCGGTCGTCTTCGGAGCGGGGATCGGCGCCTACTTTGCGTTGCCGGTCGAGCCGCCGCTGTGGCTGGGCGCGGCGGGGCTGGGCGTACTGGCCGCGGCCGGCGGGCTCGCGTGGCGGCGGCCCAAGCTGTGGCTGACCCTGATCGCCCTGGGCGCGCTCGACGCCGGCTTCGCCGCGGCGCAGGCGCGGACCCATTTCGTCGCCGCGCCGGTCTTGGAGAAAAAGCACGGCCCGGCGCGCGTCACCGGCCAGGTGCTCTCGGTCGAGCCCCGCGCGGCCGGCGGGCGGGTCCTGCTGCATCGGCTCGAGGTGACTGGGCTGGAGCCCGCCGGCACCCCGGCCCGGGCGCGGGTGCGCCTGACGATGCGCGAGCCGGGCGGCTTCGTCCCGGGCGACCGGGTGCGGGTCCGCGCCGTGCTGCGCCCGCCGCCGGAGCCCGCCGCGCCGGGCGCCTTCGACTTCGCCCGCCGGGCCTATTTCCAGCGGCTCGGCGCCGTCGGCTACGCGGTCGGCCACGCGGAGCGGCTGGACCGGGGCGGGGCGGGGCAGAGTGTCGCCGAGGCCTGGCGGCTGTGGTGGGCGGGGCTGCGCGACGCCGTCGCCCGGCGGGTGCTGGACGCCCTGCCGGATGCGCGGGGCGCGCTGGCCGCGGCGCTGATGACCGGCGAGCGCGGCGCGATTCCCGAGCCCGTGATCCAGGCCATGCGCGACTCGGGCCTGGCCCATCTCCTGGCGATCTCGGGCCTGCACATGGGGCTGGTCGCCGGCCTGCTGTTCTTCGCGCTCAGGGCGCTTCTCGCGCTGGTTCCGGCACTGGCCCTGCGCCAGCCGATCAAGAAGTGGGCGGCGGTCGCGGCCGCTTGCGGCGCCTTCGCCTACCTCTGCCTGGTCGGCGCGCCGGTGCCGACACAGCGCGCCTTCCTGATGGTCTCTCTGGTGCTGCTGGCGGTGGTCCTGGACCGCAGCGCGCTGTCGCTGCGCCTGGTCGCCTGGGCGGCCTTCGCCGTGCTGCTGATCGCGCCGGAAAGCCTGCTCTCCGCCTCGTTCCAGATGTCCTTCGCGGCGGTCACCGGGCTGGTCGCCGGCTACGAGGCCCTGGGCGCGCGGGGCCGCGCGGCGGTCGCGCAGCGCGGCCCCGCCGGCCGCCTGGCGCTCTATCTGGGGGGCGTGGCGCTGACCTCGGTGATCGCGATCGCGGCGACCGCGCCCTTCGCGGTCTATCACTTCAACCGCATGGCCTGGTACGGCCTGGCGGCGAACCTGGTCGCGGTGCCGCTGACCGGCTTCTGGATCATGCCCTGGGCGCTCTTGGCCTTCGTGCTGCTGCCCTTCGGGCTGGAGGCGCTGGCGCTGGTGCCCATGGGCTGGGGCCTCGGCGCGGTGATCGCCGTGGCCGAGACGATCGCGGGCCTGCCCGGCGCGGTCCTGCCGGTCAAGGCCATGCCGACGGCCGGGCTGCTTCTCGTGGTGGCGGGCGGGCTGTGGCTCTGCCTGTGGCGGCGGCCCTGGCGGCTGGCCGGGCTGGCGCTGGTACTGGCCGGGCTGGCCGGCGCCGCCCTGGTCCGCCCGCCGGACCTGCTGGCCAGCGGCGACGGCAAGCTGCTCGCGGTACGCGGGTCCGACGGCGAGGTCTGGCTGTCGTCGTCCCGCCGGGCCCGCTTCACCGCCGAGACCTGGCTGCGCCGGGCCGGGCGCGCGGAGGCCTCGGCCTGGCCGCGGGACGCCGCCACGGCCGGCGGGGCGCTGCGCTGCGACGCGATCGGCTGCATCTACCGGGCGAAGGACCAGGTCGTCGCCCTGGCGCTCGACGGCCGGGCGCTGACCGAGGACTGCCGCAGCGCCACGGTGCTGATCAGCCTGGAGCCGCTCCGCCGCCGGGCCTGCCCGGGCCCGCGGGTCCTGATCGACCGCTTCGACCTGTGGCGCGAGGGCAGCCACGCGCTCTGGCTGTCGCCCGCGGGCGTGCGCGTGGAGAGCGTCGCCGACGAGCGCGGCCGCCGCCCCTGGGTACGGTGGCGGCCGGAGTGGGGGGACTAGAAAAAGGTGTCAGACACCAGGTAGTGTCCGGACAATCCCGCCTTTGCCCCACTCAAGGCATTGGAACAGCTGGGAATTCATAACCGAATGTCATGGCCGGGCTTGACCCGGCCATCCAGGTTTGGCGCCGGTTCCTGGATGCCCGGATCAAGTCCGGGCATGACAGAAACAAAACAAAATCAATCTGTTGAAGATAGTCTGATGAACCGATGCGACCGCGGTCCGCTCGCGGTTCGACGCTCGGCGGAAGTGAACCTGACACTACCGGTCTGACACCTTTTTCGGGGCGCCTTGGGGTGTCCGTCAGTACCGGCGCAGCAGGCAGATCAGGCGGCCCTGGATCTGGACCCGCTCGGGCGGGAAGATCCGGGTTTCGTAGTCGGTGTTGGCCGGCTCCAGCGCGATCGACTTGCCGTGCCGGCGGAAGCGCTTGAGGGTCGCCTCCTCGTCGTCGATCAAGGCCACGACGATGGCCCCGGTCTCCGCCGTCTCGCCGCGCTCGATCACCACGGTATCGCCGTCCAGGATGCCGGCGTCGACCATGGAGTCGCCCTCGACCGCCAGCGCGTAGTGCTCGCCCCGGCCGAGCAGCCCAGCCGGCACGTCGACATAGTTGGAATGGTCGCGCAGCGCCTCGATCGGCGTGCCGGCGGCGATCTTGCCGTAGAGCGGCAGCTGAACCGCGTCCACGACGGAGGCCACCGTGGTGCCGGGCAGGGACGTCCGGAAGGCGCCCTGGATCACCCGGGGCAAGAACTGGCCGCCCGGGGCGGCCTGGGGGACGTCGTCGGGCAGGCGCAGCACCTCGACGGCGCGCGCCCGATGGGGCAGGCGGCGGATGAAGCCGCGCTCCACCAGGCCCGTGATCAGGCGGTGGATGCCGGACTTGGACTTCAGTCCAAGCGCTTCCTTCATCTCGTCGAAGGAGGGCGAAACGCCCTCGGCGCCGAGATGGCCGTGGATGTAGAGCAACAGTTCGTGCTGTTTCTTGGTCAGCATGGTCCGTCTAGCCCCCGCTGTCTGGACAAGCACAAGATCTAGAACAAAACGAAAACTTCCCCCATGTTCTAGTTTGGTTCTCTTCGCGCGTCAAGCCTCGACGCGTCCGAAAATGCAGATTCCTGGAAAAAAAGTCCGGCGGCGGGTCAGACGCCGAGGGTCCCGCCGGCGAGCGGCACGATCGGGACCGTGTCGCCGGCCCGGGCGGGCGGCGCCTCGGGCGGCCGCACGATCAGGCAGTCGGCGTGGGCCAAGGTCGCGAACATGGAGCTGTCCTGGCGCTCGAAGGCCGTGGCCACGCGGCGGCCTTCGGGACCGAAGGTCAGGTGCGCGCGCAGGTAGTCCTGACGCCAGTCGTTCGCCCCGAGCGCGGCGCCCAGCACCGCGGTCTCCGCCGGCCGGTCCCCGGGCGCGCGGCCGAGCATCGCGTCGATCGCCGGGCGCAGGTAGAGCAGGGCGCAGACCAGGCTGGAGACCGGGTTACCGGGCAGGCCGAGCAGGGGGATCCCGCCCATGCGGCCGAACATCAGCGGCTTACCGGGGCGCATGGCGATCTTCCAGAAGTCGAGCTCGAGGCCGCTTTCGTCGAGCGCCTCGCGCACCAGGTCGTGCTTGCCGACCGAGGCGCCGCCGGTCGTCACCAGCAGGTCGGCGCCCCGCGCGCCGGCGGCCAGGGTAACGAGCGACTCGCGGCTGTCCTTGGCGATGCCCAGGTTGACGGGCTCGCCGCCGCAGACCGCGACGAAGGCCGCGAGCGCGAGACCGTTCGAGCCGATCAGCTGGTTCGCCCCGACCGGCTCGCCGGGCAGGACCAGCTCGTCGCCGGTCGAGAGAATCGCGATGCGCGGGCGCCGCCGGACCCTGAGCCAGGGCACGTTCATGGCCGCGGCCAGGCCGACGTCGCGCGCTGTGAGCAGCCGCCCGGCTTCTATACCGACCTCGCCGGCGCGGAAGTCGAGGCCGGCCGCGCGCACGTAGGTGCCGGGGCCGGCGCCCTCCCGGACCGTGATCCGGTCGCCCTCGGCCTCGGTATTCTCCTGGATCACGATGGCGTCGGCGCCGCGGGGCAGGGGGGCGCCGGTGAAGATGCGCACGGTCTGGCCGGCCTCGACCGTGCCCTCGTAGCACCCGCCGGCCGGCGCCTCGCCGACCTCGGTCAGCACGGCCGGCACCTCGGCGACGTCGGCGGCGCGCACGGCATAGCCGTCCATGGCCGAGACCGCGGCCGGCGGCTGGGTCACGCGCGCCACGACGTCCTCGGCGAGCACCCGCCCGAGCGCCTCGCCCAGGCCGACGGTCTCGACCGCGAGCGGCCCGAAGGCGGCGGTGATGCGCCCCAGCGCTTCTTCGACTGAGATCATCAAGGCGCCTCGTAATACCGAAGGTCACTGATAATGACGCATTTCACCGAGGCGCTTTTGGGCGCCAGCATGGCGCGCGCTGGGCCGTTGTGCTGGTACAACAAGCACCGGTCTTGCCGGTCAGCCGGCAGGTCGCGGCGATGTCCACCGCATTGCGCGCCGGGTCCAGGCTGAGGTCCAGCTCGACCGAGGTGAGCAGCAGCGGGTGGCAGAGCGGGATCAGGTCCGGCGTGCGCTTGGCCGCCATGATGCCGGCCAGGCGCGCCACGGCCAGCACGTCGCCCTTCTGCACGCCGCCGTCGCGGATCAGCGCGAGCGTTTCGGGCGCCATGACGACCGAGCCGGCGGCCACGGCGGTCCGCTCGCTGTCCGGCTTGGCCGAGACGTCGACCATCACCGCCTTGCCCTCGGCGTCGAAATGGCTGAAGCGGGCCATGGGTTCCGCGCCGCCCGCTCAGGCGCCGGCGGGCGCGGTCACGCCCTGCAGGGCGGCCGTGGCGGCCGTCACGTCGTCCTGGCGCATCAGCGACTCGCCGATCAGGAAGGCCTTGGCGCCCACGGCCAGCATGCGCGCGAGGTCGGCCGGGGCGCCGAGGCCGCTCTCGGCCACGATCAGGCGGTCGGCCGGGACCCGCGGCGCCAGGCGCTCGCTGGTCGCCAGGTCGACCTCGAGGGTCTTTAGGTCGCGGTTGTTGATGCCGATCAGCGGCGAGGTCAGCGCCAGCGCGCGCTCGAGCTCGG
>CAMYMY010000315.1 GCA_947259625.1 uncultured Kiloniellales bacterium
TTCCACCACTGCCGCAACAGGCCCAGGATATCGGCCGGCAGCATGACGTTGCGGTCCTTGCGCCCCTTGGCTTGGACGATGCGGATGATGTTCTGGGCGCTGTCGAGATCGCCGGCCTTGAGCCGCACCACCTCGCCGGCGCGCAGGCCGCAGCCATAGGCCAGGGACAGCATGGCCCGGACCTTGATGCTCGCCGCCATCGCCAGCAGGTGCTTGATCTCGTCCTGGCTCATCACCACCGGGACCTTCTGCGGTTCCTTCAGATGATAGATCTCGGCCGCCAGATCGTGGCGCCGCAGGGTCACCCGGAACAGAAACCGCACGCCGGTCATGATCCGGTTGCGGTTACATATGCTGGCCCCGCTCTCGATCAGGAACAGCTGGAAGCGGCGGATGTCGTCGGCGCTTGCCGTCTCCGGCGAGCGTTCGAGGAAGGCGGCAAAGTGTTCGCAGCTGGAGAGGTAACTGCGCTGGGACTGGCGGCCGAGCTTGCGGGCCGCCATGTCCTCGACCATGCGCTGACGCAGCGGCGTGGTGGACCTGTTGCTCTGGATGTTCATCGGAAGCTCCTCGTATCGATCGAGGCAAAATCGCCTCGACCAACACGACAGCCCCCTCTATCGGCAAACGCCAGCGGTGCCCAAAATCAGCGACGCTCTGCGATGCCCGAAAAATATCGCGGAGCGATTTAGTGCCCTGGCTATGAACGTCCTAACCGGTGGCCGCGTTTGGATGACCGGTTTACGATCCGAAAGCTGCTATTCGCGCCGACGATCATGAACGGCTGCCCTGGGTCGATCGCGGTTGTTTGACGGTCTCCGCGCAGGGGAGGCTAGCCGCTGGCCGCCTCGAAGTGCGGCGCGTCGGGCGGCAGCGCGGTCTGGCGCAGCTCCTCGATCAGGGCGCGGCGCCGGGCCGGGTCGCGGATCTTGGCCAGGACCATGGCCTCGAGCGACCGGTCGGGGCGGTGGCGGTCGCGCACCAGGGCGAGCACCTGCTCCTGATGCAGGCTGTCGTGCGGCCGGCCCTCGGCCGCCACCGCCGCCAAGCCGATTGGTGCACCGTCTTGCGCCAGGCAGCCGTAGGAGCTGAGGTAGACGCCGGCCTGCTCGATCTCGCCGGAGGGCCCGGTCTCGAGCGCGATCGCCACATTCGTGAGTTCGCCGTAGCGATAGATCTCGGTGCCCAGCTCGGTCTCGTGCATCCGGGTCAGCTGAAGCTGGGTCAGCCAGGTGACCCAGACCTCGACGTGCATGCCCGGCACGTGCCGCAGGTTGGCGGCGATCGCGCCGTAGCGGGTCATGTGCGCCGAGTAGACCACGTCGTAATCGTCTAGGCGGGCGCGCGACACCGGGATCTCGGCGGCGGCGCCGAACTTGCGCGCCAGTTGCTCGGCCGAGCGGTTCGAGCCGTGAGCGACGACCGGCACGCGGCCGCGGAACAGCTCGGGCGCGTCGGTGCCGGCGGCAAGCGGCCGCGCCGCGCCGTCGACGAAGAGATACGAGCCCGGCGGCGGGCGATAGGGATAGCCCTTCGCGAGCGCGAGGAGCTCGTCGTCGCTGTCCGGTAGAGGCCAGGGCAAGGGCCGGGCCGTCTAGTCGGTACAGGGCGGCGGCGAGTCCGGATCGATGTGCTCGATCCGGTAGCGGGCGGCGCGGGGCTCCACGGCGCCGTTCCAGGAGCGCCGCTCCCATTCCTTCCTGGCCGATTCGTACTCCCCGAAGGGACCGATCCATCGCTCCCTCCGGCCGAAGGCCTGCTCAATATCCGTGCCGGTGCGTTCGCCCCCGACCACCCAGAACTGCGCCATTGCTCCTACGCCTCTCGATACCTCGAACGTTGCGATCGTCCCGGCCGCATCCGTTGCCTCTTGCGTGATGCGGACCGATCAAAATCACGCTACTGTACGAATGCTAACGAATCCTGAGAAAAATCCGACCCCGTGTCGATCCGGGAGCCGGGCCCGGGAATCGCAGATATATCGGTATCCCCGGGCGAGAGAGCAAGACCCTTCGCCAGCGGACCGCGCCAGCAATTCCTGCTCACGTACAGTGATTGTTTACCACTATGCTGCTAGCGACTTAGGGATTATCCCTTTCGACCATGAGCCACGATCCGGCTTGTCACCTCGGGGACAGGATAGGCCCCGCATTGCTGTTGGAGGCCATCCATGCCTTTCGAACTGACCGATCCCGGTGTCCTCGTCCTCGGTCTCGTAGTCCTCGCCATCGTCATACTGATTATGGGCGCCAAGCCGGTGCCCCAGGGCCTGGAGTACACGGTCGAGCGTTTCGGCCGCTACACGGTGACCCTGCGGCCGGGCCTGCGCCTGATCGTCCCCTTCATGGACCGCATCGGCGCCAAGATGAACATGATGGAGACGGTGCTCGACGTGCCGTCCCAGGAGGTCATCACCAAGGACAACGCCGTGGTCCAGGTCGACGGCGTGGTGTTCTACCAGGTGCTGGACGCCGCCAAGGCGGCCTACGAGGTGCGCAACCTGGAGCGCGCCATCCTCAACCTGACCATGACGAATATCCGGACGGTCATGGGCTCGATGGACCTGGACGAGCTCTTGTCCGAGCGCGACCAGATCAACGCCAGGCTGCTCACCATCGTCGACGACGCGACCGAGCCCTGGGGCGTCAAGGTGACCCGCATCGAGATCAAGGACATAAGCCCGCCGCGCGACCTGGTCGAATCCATGGCGCGCCAGATGAAGGCCGAGCGCGAGAAGCGCGCGGTGGTCCTGGAGGCCGAGGGCGCGCGGCAGGCGGCGGTCCTGCGCGCCGAGGGCGAGAAGAAGGCCGCGGTCCTCGAGGCCGAGGGCCGCCGGGAGGCCGCGTTCCGCGACGCCGAGGCGCGCGAGCGCGAGGCCGAGGCCGAGGCGCGCGCCACCCAGTTCGTCTCCGACGCCATCGCCGCGGGCAATGTCCAGGCGATCAACTACTTCGTCGCCCAGCGCTATGTCGAGGCGCTCGGCCGCTTCGCCACCTCGCCGAACCAGAAGATCCTGTTCCTTCCGCTCGAGGCGAGCAGCGTGATCGGCGCCATCGGCGGCATCACCGAGATCGCCCGCGAGGCCTTCGGCAACAACGGTCCGGACGGCGGCGCCGGGCCAGGGGGCGGCAGCGCGGGCGGCGGCAGGCCGAGACCCCCGAGCCGACCCCCGAGCAGGCCCGCGACCGGCGGACCGGCGGGCGGCGCAGGCGGTGCAGGCGGCGACAGGCCTGTCGCCGGCGGACCGGTACCTCGTCCAGTCCCGCCCGGGCCCTGGGGCCGCGGTTCCGGAGGCGACCAGGCATGAACTTCCTCGAATTGGCCGAGTTCTGGCACTGGTGGATCGCGGCGGTCGTCTTCATGATCATCGAGGTCTTCCTGCCCGGCGCGATCTTCATCTGGCTGGGCACCGCCGCCGGCGTGGTCGGCTTGATCCTGCTGATCTTTCCGGAGACCGCCTGGGAGATCCAGTTCCTGGTCTGGTCCGTGCTGTCGGTCGGCGCGGTGGTCGGCTGGCGCTTCTATCTGAGGCACCACCCGACCGAGACCGACCGCCCGACCCTCAACCGCCGCGGCGAACAGTACGTCGGCCGCCACTTCACCCTCGAGGAGGCCATCGTCAACGGCCAGGGCAAGATCCGGGTCGACGACTCGACCTGGAAGATCGAAGGCCCGGAAGACCTGACGGCCGGCAGCAAGGTCCAGGTGATCGCCGTCGAGGGCACGGTGCTCAAGGTCGAAGCGGCCTGAAGTCCGATCGGCGGCTTGACGGCGGGCCCCCGCCCTGGCGTCAATAGGGCCGGCCGCAATCGGGGGACAGCCCGCCCATGCCCTACGACTCGCTGCGCGACTTCATCGCCCGCCTGGAACGCGAGGGCCGCCTGGCGCGCGTCGCCGCGCCGGTCTCGCCCTATCTCGAGATGACCGAGATCCAGACCCGCCTGCTGGCCGAGGGCGGCCCGGCGGTGCTCTTCGAAAACGTGGTCGGCCCGGACGGCGCGAAATACCCCATGCCGGTGTTGGTCAACCTCTTCGGTACGGTCGAGCGGGTCGCCTGGGGCATGGAGCGCGAGCCGGCGGCGCTGCGCGAGCTGGGCGAAACGCTCGCCTTCCTGCGCCAGCCCGAGCCGCCCGGCGGCCTGAAGGAGGCCTGGGACAAGCTGCCGCTGCTCAAGCAGGTCATGGCCATGAAGCCGAAGTCGGTCGGCAAGGCGCCCTGCCAGGAGGTGGTGCTGACCGGCGAGGCCGTCGACCTCTCGGCCCTGCCGGTGCAGACCTGCTGGCCCGGCGAGCCGGCGCCGCTCGTCACTTGGCCGCTCATCGTCACCAAGGGGCCGGACAAGCGCCGGGAGGACGACTTCAACCTGGGCATCTACCGCCTGCAGGTGATCGCCCGCAACCAGACCCTGATGCGCTGGCTGAGGCACCGCGGCGGCGCCCAGCACCACGCCCGCTGGAAGCAGGCGAAGCGGGAGCCCCTGCCGGCCGCCGCCGTGATCGGCGCCGACCCCGGCACCATCATCGCCGCCGTCACGCCGGTTCCCGACACGCTTTCGGAGTATCACTTCGCCGGCCTGCTGCGCGGCCGCAAGGTCGAGCTGGTCGACTGCAAGACCCAGCCGCTCAAGGTGCCGGCCCAGGCCGAGATCGTGCTGGAAGGCAGGGCCCCTACGGCGACCACACCGGCTACTACAACGCGGTCGAGCCCTTTCCGGTGTTCACGGTGACCGCGGTGACCATGCGCCGCGAGCCGATCTACCTCTCGACCTTCACCGGCCGGCCGCCAGACGAGCCCTCGATCCTGGGCGAGGCCTTGAACGACGTCTTCGTGCCCCTGCTCCAGCAGCAGTTCCCGGAGATCCGCGACTTCTGGCTGCCGCCCGAGGGCTGCAGCTACCGGGTCGCCGTGGTCGCCATCAAGAAGGCCTATCCGGGCCACGCCAAGCGGATCATGATGGGTGTCTGGTCCTACCTGCGCCAGTTCATGTACACGAAATGGGTCATCGTGGTGGACGACGACATCGACGCGCGCGACTGGAAGGACGTGATCTGGGCGATCTCGACCCGCATGGACCCGGGCCGTGACATTACTGTGATAACCGATACGCCGATCGACTACCTGGACTTCGCCTCGCCCGAGGACGGCCTGGGCGCCAATATCGGCCTGGAAGCGACCGACAAGAGGCCGCCCGAGACCAAGCGCACCTGGGGCACCAGGATCCGCATGAGAGACAATATAATCGGGGAGGTCACCCGCAAGTGGGTCGATTACGGCCTTCCGGGCAGCGGCAAGCCGATCTGGAAGTAACGAAAGGTTAACGGACCGGGGCCGCGGAGGGCGGTCCGCCCTCCGTTGACCGCGACTTTCCAGCGATCGCCATGGAATCTCCGCATTCTTTATGTTTAACCCTTTCCATACCTTTCGCCGTGATTATGCGACGAAGGGAAGAAAGCCACGCCTGGGGGTCGCCTGGGGGCTTTCTCGGAGGAACGAAACAGAAGAGAGGCCGCCATGCAGTTAGCGGACGCATTTTCGCTGAATTCACCCGCCTCGTGGGTGCTCTGGTTCGTCGTGCTGACCCTGGCCATGTATTTCGCCAGGATCCCGGCGCACCGTGTCATCCTGACGCTCACTCGGGCCGTCTATCGCGCGCTCAGAATGGCGTCGCGAGCCGTGCTGCGCGCCGCGGAGAAGCTGGTGCTGCGCAACAAGGAGGTCCTGCTGGCGGCGGGCCGGGAAGCGGCCGAGCGCATCGTTGAGCGCGAGTTCGAACGCGTCGACGCCGGCGTGCGCAGGGACCTGTCCGAGTGCCCCACGCTCAATCGCAGGCTGAGCGAACAGGTCACCAAGATGGAGGAGGACCACGACCAGAGCAAGGTGGTGCCGCCGACCCCGCCCGGGTGGGTCAACGCGGTCAAGGCGGTGGCCGATATCGACTCCAAGGGCGACCCCATGGTGGCCAAGATCCTGGAGTCGATCCAGACCTCGCTGGTCAAGGCGCAGGAGCAGGCCCGCAACGACTACCGGACGGCGACCGAATCGCGGCATCAGCACCTGAAGAACATGATCCCGGCCTGGCGCAAGGCGATCCAGCTGCTCGGCCTGGTCGACGGCAAGGTCACCAGCCTGCTGCAGCGCACCCAGATCATCGACCGGCACATGGACGAGTACGAGAACATCATCAAGAAGTCGGACCGTGCCGAGCGCATGCTGTCGTCCTCGTCGCTGGTCCAGTTCTTCATCTCGCTCTTCGTGCTGGCGATCGCCGTCGGCGGCGCGCTCATCAACTTCAAC
>CAMYMY010000316.1 GCA_947259625.1 uncultured Kiloniellales bacterium
CCCGGCGTTCACGACGTGGCGCCCGGCATCCAGCGCGTGACGCGCCACCCCTTCCTCTGGGGCACGGCGCTCTGGGCGGCGAGCCACCTGGCGGTCAACGGCGACGCCGCCGACATGGTCGTTATGGGCGGCATCCTGGGGCTCTCGCTGGGCGGCATGAAGCACATCGACCTGCGCCGCGAGACGACGCTGGGCGCGGCCTGGGGGCCGGTGGCGCTGACCACGAGCGCGCTGCCCTTCGCCGCCCTCGCCACCGGCCGCACGACCATGGACTGGCAGGGCATCGGCTGGTGGCGCCCGGCCCTTGCGCTAGTGCTCTACGCCGCGCTGCTCCACTTCCACCCCCTGCTCATCGGCGTGAGCGCGCTGCCGGCATAAACGAGGGCGTTCAGCCCCGCTGCCGATTCAGGAGCCTGAGCCGGAGCGCGTTCAGCCTGATGAAGCCTTCGGCGTCGCGCTGGTCGTAGACCTGATCTTCCTCGAAGGTGACGTGCTCCAGGGAATAGAGGCTGTTCGGCGACCTGCGCCCCGCCACGGTGACGCTGCCCTTGTAGAGCTTGAGGCGCACGGTGCCGGTGACCGGCCCCTGGCTATGGTCGATCGCGGCCTGGAGCATCTCGCGCTCGGGCGCGAACCAGAAGCCGTTGTAGACCAGCTCGGCATAGCGCGGCATGAGCTCGTCCTTGAGGTGCGCAGCGCCCCGGTCCAGGGTGAGCGACTCGATCGCCCGGTGCGCGGCCAGCAGGACCGTGCCGCCCGGGGTCTCGTAAATGCCGCGGCTCTTCATGCCGACAAAGCGGTTCTCGACCAGGTCCAGGCGGCCGACGCCGTTGGCCCCGCCCAGCTCGTTCAATCGGGTCAGCAGCGCGGCCGGCGAGAGCCGTTCGCCGTCGACCGCGACGGCGTCGCCCTTTTCGAACTCGATCTCGACCCAGGTCGGCGTCTCCGGGGCCTCTTCTGGGGCGACGCTGCGCGTAAACACGTACTCCTCGGGCGCCACCCAGGGGTCCTCCAGGGCCTTGCCCTCGGCCGAGATGTGCAGCAGGTTGGCATCGACCGAAAAGGGCGCCTCGCCGCGCTTGTCCTTGGCGACCGGGATCTGGTTCTTCTCGGCGTATTCGATCAGCTTGGTGCGGCTGGCCAGGTCCCATTCGCGCCAGGGCGAGATCACCTTGATGTCCGGGTTGAGGGCATAGTAGGCGAGCTCGAAGCGGACCTGGTCGTTGCCCTTGCCGGTCGCGCCGTGGGCCACGGCGTCGGCGCCGGTCTCTGCCGCGATCTCGATCTGCCGCTTGGCGATCAGCGGCCGGGCGATCGAGGTGCCGAGCAGCCTTGACGCCCAGCATCTCGGCCTTCTTGCGCGCCGGCTCCAGCTCCTCGCCCTGGCCGAGGTCGGCGGTGAAGGTGACGACCTCGCAGTCATAGGTCTCCTGCAGCCACTTCAGGATCACCGAGGTGTCCAGCCCGCCCGAATAGGCAAGCACGACTTTCTTGATATCGCTCATGAATTTTGTCCTGCCCTTCCCGTCCAAGGCCCAAGCGGGCCGGCGCGGAGTATAGGACAAGCACCCGGCCAGGCAAGCCGGAGCGGCATCGCGAGTGGCTTGGGCCGCGTCGTCAGGCGAGCAGGCCGGAATGCAGGATGTACGAGGTGGCGCCGCCGAAGACGGCGAAATCGGCGCCCGTGATGAGGCGCTGAAGGCCAGGCTTCAGGTTCGTCAATCGGAGCCACGCCCAGGTCGGCGCGGCTAGCACGAGCCCGACCAGCGCGCCGACGGCGAGGCTGGCCGCTAGGCTGTCCTGAAAAATCTCCACGGTTCGGCCCCCGTACTGCGCCTCGCATTTTCGAGGGCGGTGGTTAAGAAAGGTTGATCGCGCGGCGGTAGCGTTATTCCGGCCCTCCGCCGCGGCCATGAATTCTTTACCCTCGGCTGAGACCCTCTGTCTTGCTTTCGCGCCGGTCCGTGCAAGTGCTAGGGTCTGGCGCAGGCAGGAGCGAGTCGTCATGGCGAACAAGACCCGCAGCAGCATGGCCGAGAAGGCAAGCGCGCCCGAGGTGAAAGCCGAAGCGCCGGAAGCCGACAAGGCCGAGACCGACGCGCCTGAGGCCGCGCCTGAGGTGGAGGACACCGAGGTCGAGGGGGCCGAGCAGGCCACGGTGGAAGCGGCGGCCGACCCGGACGCGGCCGGACCGCCCTTCGACCCGACCGCGGTGCGCATCGAGACAAAAGCGCTCACGGTCAATGGCCTGGTCGAGCGCCTGGCCGAAGGCGGCATCGACCTGGCGCCGGCCGGCGACGGCAACCCGATCTGGACCGAGGTGGCGCGCAGCCGATTGGTCGAATCCCTGCTGCTGCGAGTGCCGCTGCCGGCGTTCTATTTCGACGCGAACGCACCGGATAGCTGGTCGGTAGTCGACGGGCTGCACCGCCTCGCCGCGCTCGACGCCTTCGTCAACCAGGGCGCCTTCGACCTCTCCGGTCTCGAGTTCTTCGACCACCTGGAAGGCAAGACCTTCAAGGAGCTGCCGCGGCACTTCCAGCGCCGCATTCTAGAGACCAAGGTGACCGGACACCTGATCCAGGAAGGCACGCCGGAGACGGTCCGCGCCGCCATCATTCGGCGCATAGACACGGGCAGCCGGCGGCCGTCCTGAGGGGCCGGTTTAAAGAAGAATTCATCAAAATGGTGAATAAGATTCGGGCCTTTGCAGTCCCGGCATCTGGCCGGTGCCGGGTGATGCGACGGCCTCGTTGGACGGCTCGGAAGGGGTGTTTCGGTGATAGACGAAATTACGCTGACGAACTTCAAATGCTTCCAGAGCCAAACCTTCGCACCGCGTGAATTCACCCTGCTTGCCGGCCTCAACGGCATGGGCAAGAGCTCGCTGATCCAGTCGCTTCTGCTGCTCAGGCAGTCCCACCAGCAAGGGCTGATCAAGGCCGGCGGAATCAGCTTGAACGGCGACCTCGTGCACCTGGGCACGGCGCGGGACGCGCTCTACGACGGCGCCGAGGAGGAGATCATCACCTTCGCCGTCGCATTCAAGGGCGGCAAGCGGGCCGAGTGGAACTTCAGCGCCGAGGGCAGCGACGACATGCTGGAACAGCTGACCGCCGACGTCGACCCCCGGGTCTTCAACCAGAACCTCTTCACCTCGGCCTGCCATTACCTGCAGGCCGAGCGCCTCGGCCCGCGGACCTCGTTTCAGGTTTCCGACCATCAGGTCCGGCGGCACCGTCAGCTCGGCCCCAAGGGCGAGTACGCCGCCCACTTCCTCTCGGTCCACGGCCGCGCTCCGATCCCGCTCAAGTCGCTCGCCCATCCCGAGGCCAAGTCGGAGGCGCTGACCGATCAGGTCGAGGCCTGGACCGCCAACGTCTCGCCCGGCGCGCGCATCCACGCGACCGCCCTGGAGCAGATCGACCTGGTCAACCTGCGCTATTCCTTCGTCACCGACCGGGCGGTCAGCAACGAGTTCCGCGCCACCAACGTCGGCTTCGGGCTGACCTACACCCTGCCGATCCTGATCGCGATCCTGACCTCGGAGCGCGGCGGCCTGCTGCTGCTGGAGAACCCGGAGGCCCACCTCCATCCCAAGGGCCAGGTCGAGATCGGCCGCCTGCTTGCGCGCGCCGCCCAGGCGGGCGTCCAGGTCATCATGGAGACCCACAGCGACCACATCCTGAACGGCATGCGCATCGCCGTGCACGAGGGCGAGGCCTCGGCCGACAAGGTACGGCTCTATTACTTCACGCGCAAGGCCGAGGGCGACGTCTCGCGAGCCGAGGTGATCCGGGTCGAAGTCGACGACGACGGTCGCCTGGATCAATGGCCGGACGGCTTCTTCGACCAGTGGGACAAGGCGCTGGGTGCCCTCTTGTGGCCGAAGACGGCGGCGGAATGACGGCCGAGCTAATCTTCAACGAGCTGTCACTGGGCCACGCACCGGCCCCCGAGGTTGCGCGCGATTCCATGCTGGCCCTCGTGCGCACCTGCTTCCTCGCTCAAGGGGCCGGCGCCAGCCGGATTCTCCTCGTGCCCGAGGGTGCGGTCACCGGCGAAATCGGACCGGGATATTCGGTCTGGCAGTGGGTGAACGATCCCTTGGTCGACCTGGACTGGCGGCGCAAGTTTCTGTCCATGGCGACCCACGGCCCCTTCACAGAGAAGGTGCTGAGCGCCGACGCGCTCGAGAAGCTCGCCATCTCGGAATACTCCCTCGACGAGCGGACCGCGCTCGGCCTGGGCGCGGCCCACGTGCTCGACGGCCTGGCGGTCAGCGTCAACGGCGACGAGAGCTGGCAGGAGGCGAGCCTTAGCGTGGGCATGCTCTCGCTCTCCGAGGAGGGCGAGCTGCTCGAGGACCAGGTCGAGGTGCGCCACGCCTCCAGTCCGGAGCACGTCGAGGATCACCGTTCCTGGCTCACCTCCCAGCAGCAGGCCGAGATCAGCGGCGGGGCCGAGCTTTGGGAGCGGCGTGCGGAGCTCTTTCCGGCGCTCGCCTTCTGTCCGCGGGTCGAGGAGCAGCTGCGCGCGCTGGGCCCGCGCGACCCGCACCTGCGCCAGGTGCTGCGCAAGCTCGCCCAGCTCGACGAGACCTTCACCGGCTGGGCCGAGGGCCCCTTCGACCGGCGCGCGATCGCTGACTGCGACCCGGAAAGCCGGGTCACGCTCAGGCAATACAAGGCGGAGCACACCTTCCGCGGCCCCGACGGCCGGGACCGGCTGTTCTCCTGGCACCTCGCGCTGACCCCCGGCGCCTGGCGCCTGTTCTTCAAGCCGGACCGGGAAACCCGCAAGGCGATCGTCGGCCACATCGGCCCCAAGCTGCCCAACGTCAGCTACGCGACCTAGCTCCCGCTCACAACTCGATCTCCAGGTGGAGCGGCTGGTGGTCCGAGCCCTGGGCGGCCCGGTCCACCCGCATCCCGCGGACCCGTCCGGCCAGCTCCGGCGTCAGGAAGCCGTAGTCGATGCGCACCGGGCCTTCGTCCTCGTTGCAGGTCGCCCCCTCTGCCGGATCGTTTCCGGCCGCGAGCCAAGCGTCGCTCAGATCTGCCTCGGCACCGGTCAACAGGGCGTATTCCGCGGAGTCGGGCGCGAGGTTGAAATCGCCCAGAATCACCGCCGGACGGGGCATGGGCGGCGGCGACGCGTCGAGCGACCATTTCATCCCGTCCGCGTCGCCCGACCAGACGCCGCCCGCTTCCGGCGCCTCGCGCAGCAGCTCCAGCAGCCGCGCGATCTGCAACAGCCGTTCCTCGGCCGAGGCGTGGGCGAGATGGAGGCAGTAGACGCGAATCGGCTCCTTCGGCGTCGCGATGACGCATTCCAGGGCCGCGCGCTGCAGCGACAGCACCCGGCCCAGGTCGCGCTTGGGCAGCAGGTGATTGCGGCTCGAAAGGATCGGCGTCCTGCTGAGCAGCATGTTGCCGAACTGGCGGCGGCGGCTGATCAGCCTGCCGTCGCCGCCGCGCAGGCTCGCGTCCAGGTCGACGCCGGGACCGTAGACCCAGCGGTACTGGGGAAATAGGGCGGCGATCTCGGCCACCTGGTCGGTCATGCCGCTGGCCGAGAAATACCGCTCGACCTCCTGCAGGGCGATCACGTCGGGCTCGGGACCGACCTCCGCGGCGATGCGGGGCAGGTCGACGCGCCCGTCCTTGCCCGTGCCGTATTGGATGTTGTAGCTGACGAACCGCATTAGTCTGTCCCGTTCTGGCTACCGAAAGAGGCTCACCCGCGCTCGGCCGCCCCGGCGGCGGCGAGCGACGGCCGAAGGACTTGGCAGAGC
>CAMYMY010000317.1 GCA_947259625.1 uncultured Kiloniellales bacterium
CCCCTTTTCGTTGAAAGCGTGACGATGCGCGTTGCGCGGTCGCGGACGGGTGTAACCCTTCTCGATGATCCGGTATTTCCCGCGCTCATCGGCGCAGTTTCGATAGGCCGATAGCACGACCGATGATCCCCGCAACCTCCGGCATGACAATTGACCGGACGACCAGGTTCACAAGACTGGCGGCGAGCGCTCCGCCTGTTCTTTGAATCAGCGGCGAGGCGGGTACGATTAGGCCCGCCCAGAGACCCGCGGCGAAGCTGCCCATCAGAACGGTCGGTGACCGCAAACCACTGCGGCTGCGGTTGACCAGTGCTTGGCAGCGCTGCCTGACCTCCATGCATTCGCGCTGGAGCTGATCGTCGGCGCGTGCCAGTTCACGTCTTAGTCGGATGATTCGGTGCATTACTTGTGTCACCTGACTTGCTGATCAGCCGGCGGCGGGTGAGGCGGAACTCCAGATTTCTGCTCAGGGACTGGATGGCGAGACAGGCCAGCGCGATGAGGCCGAGAGTCAGAAGCATCACCATGAGCAGTGCCGAGGCCCAGCCAAGACCCGTGCGCCCCACCAGCCAAACAGCGCCGGCCGCCCCCAACACCCTCCACGTGGCGAGCAATCTGGCGCCGACAAAGACACCGAGAGCGACGATGCCGGCTAGGCTGATAGCCGCAAAACGGGCCTCCAGCGCAACCAGCTCCAGCGCCTGGTCGATGGCGCTACGCAGCGACTGCCACAGCGCGGTAATCGATTCGGCAACGGAATCGCTGCTGGACGCCCGGGCAAACTGCTTGCCGACGCCCGCGCCCGAGTCCTCATGGCTCATGGTTCGGTCTGGCTAGCGACGAAGCAGCGCCGAGAACAGAGCACCGGCAGCAAAGGCGATGCCGATGGACTTGATGGGATGCTCGTTGACGTAGTCTGTAACGGTTTTTCCAAACTCCTTGGACTGTTGTTGGGCTTGCCCAGACGATTTTCGCAGGTTGCTTTCTGCATCCTCTGCCACCTTTCGAATCCGCTCCTCCGCCTCGGCGGCGCTCTTGGCAAGCCGCTCCACGGTCTCGTGGGCTGCTTGCGCAACCTGGTCGCTGACGGATGAGTTCTCGTTCTTCGCATTCATGTGTTTGTCCACCTCGCAAGTGCAAACCACTTGGCCTTCTGAGTCCTTGATGATGGGAATCGAAACCTATTCTGGCCGTTGGCGATATACCGCCTGCCAGGGCCAACCCTGAGGAAGCGCTGCTCTCGCCCCGCGAGCATGCGAGACGATCAGGGCACCCCTGACGAGTGGGAGCTTTGCTATTTCAATCTCATTGTATGGCCTACACGGTAGAAATAGTATGGTCCATGCTGTTGTTGCACCTTGGGTTGGAAGTAATCGCTTGCGCGTTTTTCGGTAAAGCGACCGCAGCTCGTCCTTCGCGGCTTGAACTCGGGTGAGCTGTGCTGCGGGCAGATTCTTGCCGGCTCGATTTGATGGGCGAGCTCGCCGAGCCGACACCACAGGCGTTTGAGCCGCACGCGCACCACATCGCAATCGAGCTCCGGTGCCACTCGGTCCTCCGGAAACAGCGGCACTTGCGCCGCCCCCGTACCGTCCTCGTAGAGCACTTTGATGGTACGGCACCACGCCGCCTTCTGGCTGTCGTTGATCTCACCGAGGTAGAGCACCTGGCGCGGTGTCTGCAACGGCGGAAAATCGTGCCTATACTCGAATCGACCGGGGTGCACGTCCACCGTCCACGTTCCGGGCGGCCCGGGAGGCAATCGAGGAGGAGATCATGTTCACGCTCGACCGGCGCGAATTCCTCAAGACGACGGCCCTTACCGGTGTCGGCGTTGTGACCGCCCGCAATGGCTGGGCGCTAGACAAGCTCGAACCCGTCAGCGACGCCCTCAACCAGGATTATCCCTACCGGGACTGGGAGGATCTCTACCGCAAGGAGTGGACCTGGGACCACGTCGGCCACGCCGCGCTGGGCGGCCGCTATCTGCCCAACCGCAAGGTCGGCGACATCCTTCCCGAGGCCGGCGGCTTCACGGTGATGACCGACGGCGGCAAGGTGCAGGGCGACCGGGTCGTACTCGCCGCCGGGCTCGGCAACGCGCGCCTCGCGCCCAAGCTCGGGCTTTCGGTGCCGGTCGTGCCGCAGCGCGGACAGGTCCTGGTGACCCAGCGGGCCGCGCCGAAGCTGGCCCATCCGACCGTCTACGTGCGTCAGACGGGCGAGGGGTCGTTTCTCCTCGGCGATTCCCACGAGGACGTCGGCTTCGACGAGGGCACCACGCCCGAAGCGATGACCTTTATCGCCCGGCGCGCGCTCGACTTCTTTCCCTTTCTGGCCGAGCTGCCCGTGGTCCGGGTCTGGGGCGCGCTCAGGGTCATGACCCCGGACGGCTTCCCCGTCTACGACCACTCGCGCGAGCATCCGGGCGCGTTCAGCGCAGCCTGCCACAGCGGCGTCACGCTGGCCGCGGCGCACGCCGAGCGCCTGGCGGGCTTCGTCGCTGAGGGCGCGCTGCCGGCGGAGTTCCAGGGCTTTTCAGCGGGCAGGTTCGATGTTCAAGAAGCTGCATGACGACGGCGCCGCACGGGTCACCGTGACCATCGACGGCCAGGCGGTCCAGGTCCCGGCGGGCGAGACCGTGGCGGCGGCGACCCTGATACACGGCTTGTCTCCATTTCGCACCAGCGCGGTCTCGGGCGTGCCGCGCGCGCCCTTCTGCATGATGGGCGTCTGCTTCGACTGCCTGGTCGAGATCGACGGCACGCCGAACCGCCAGGCCTGTCAGGTCCGGGTCGCCGAAGGCATGGCGATCAGGCGCCAGGACGGCGCCGGCGGAAGCGCGCCGTGACCGCGCGCCACGAGCTCGCCGTGATCGGCGCCGGGCCGGCCGGGCTGGCCGCAGCGACGACGGCGACCGAGCTGGGCCTGGAGGTCGCGATCTTCGACGACCAGCCGGCGCCCGGCGGTCAGATCTACCGCGGCGTCGAGCGGACGCCGCTCGCCGACCCGGCTGTGCTCGGCGAGGACTACCGGCGCGGCGCCGGCTTGGCCGAGGCCTTCCGGGCGAGCGGCGCGGCCTATCATCCCTCCTGCGGCGTCTGGCTGCTGACGCCGGAGCGCGAGATCGGGCTGCTCGACAACGGCCAGGCGCGCTTCGTGACGGCCGGGCGCGTGATCATCGCCGGCGGCGCCATGGAGCGGCCCGTGCCGTTCCCCGGCTGGACCCTGCCGGGCGTGATGACCGCCGGCGCCGGACAGATCCTGCTGAAGTCGGTCGGCATGGTGCCCGAAAAGGAGGTCGTGCTCGCGGGGACCGGGCCGCTGCTGCTCCTGCTCGCCGCCCAGTACCTGCGTGTCGGCGTGCGGATCGCGGCGCTGCTCGACATGACGCCGCGATCGAACGCGCTGCGCGCCTTGCCGCAGCTGCCGGCGGCCCTGTCCGCGTTCGGCACGCTGGCCAAGGGCCTGGCGCTGAAGCGCGAGATCCGCCGCGCCGGCGTCCGCGTCGTCAAGGGCGTCACGAGCCTGCGCGCGCTCGGAGAGGCGTGCCTCGAGGCGGTCGTCTACGAGGCCGGCGGGCGCGAGCAGAGGCTCGACAGCGAGCTGTTGCTGGTCCACTTCGGCGTGATCCCGGACAGCAACACGACCCGCTCGCTCGGCGTCCGTCACCTTTGGGACAGCCGGCAGCTCTGCTGGCGTCCCGCCGTCGATGCCTGGGGCAACACCGACGTTGAGGGCTTTGCCGTCGTGGGCGACGGTGCCGGGATCGGCGGCGCGCTGGCGGCCGAGCACGCCGGCCGGCTGGCCGCGCTGGAGGCGGCGCGCGCGCTCGGGCGCATCGATGTTGCCGAGCGGGACGAGCGGGCCGCGCCGGCGAGAGCAGCGGTCGTGAAGGAATTGCGCGTGCGGCCTTTCCTGGACGCGCTGTTCCAGCCGGCGCCCGAGCTGATCTCCCGGCTGGACGACGATACGGTGGTCTGCCGTTGCGAGGAAGTGACCGCCGGGCAGGTCCGCGAGGCGGTCGGCCAGGGCTGCACCGGGCCCAACCAGCTGAAATCCTTCACCCGCTGCGGCATGGGCCCGTGCCAGGGCCGCCAGTGCGGCACCACGGTCTCGCAGCTGATCGGCCACACCCTGGGCCGCCCGGTCGAGGAGATCGGCGCCTACCGCATCCGGCCACCGCTCAAGCCGATCAACCTGACCCAGCTGGCCGCCCTGGATTCGGAGGAGGGGGAGGCGGCGTGACCCTGGACGCCGTCGTCGTCGGCGGTGGCCTCCACGGATGCTCGGCGGCGTTGCAGCTGGCGCTGCGCAAGCTGCGCTGCCTGGTGATCGAGAAGGACACCGTGGGCCGCCACGCCTCGGGCGTGAACGCCGGCGGCGTGCGGCGCCTGGACCGCGACCCGGCGGAGATCCCGCTCTCGGTCGCGGCCATGGAAATGTGGTGGCGTATTGCCGAGCTGGTCGGCGACGGCTGCGGCTTCCGCATGTCCGGCCAGATCAAGATTGCGGAGAACGAAGCGGAGCTGGCGGCCCTGGAGGCGCGCGCCGAACTGGTGCGCACGCTCGGCTACGAGCACGAGGAGTTGGTCGGCGCCAACGAGCTGTTCCGGCTGGTGCCGGCGCTGTCGCGCCACTGCGTCGGCG
>CAMYMY010000318.1:0-4645 GCA_947259625.1 uncultured Kiloniellales bacterium
CCGAGCTCGCCCGGCTCGCGCCAGGCCAGATAGAGCCCCATCAGGACCGTCTGGAGGACCAGGCTGACAGCGAGCGTATAGGCCGCGGCCATGGGCACGCTGTCGTGGCCGAGCGAGAGTGACGCGCCCCGGAAGAAGACGACCGAGCCGCCGAGAAAGGCCGCGCAGGCCAGGCCGATCAGCGTCGGCTTGTCGAGCAGGCCGGCCAAGAGCGAGCGCAGCGTGATCTTCGTCTGGCCGAGCGAGAGCGCGATCACGCCGAGCGCGCTGATGGCGATCGCGACGACCGCGACCGCGGGCAGGCGGTCGCCCAGGATGAGCGCGCCCAGGATCGCGACCTGCACCACCTCGAGCTTGGAGAAGGTCGTGCCGACCGCGAAGTTGCGGAACGAGAACATCCATAGAAGGAACACCGTGAAGAGAATCTGCGAGACCGCGCCGAGCAGGCAGTAGACGAGGAAGACCGCGCTGGGCGCCGGCAGGGCGAGACCGCCCCAGCCGGCTAGGCCCCAGACGTAGAGGAGGGCCAAAGGCCAGGCATAGAAGAATCGCACGTAGGCGGCGCCCGCGGTCGAGAGCCGGCCCTTCAGGTGCCTCTGCAGCGCCGAGCGCAGGTTCTGAAAGAACGCGGCGGCGATCGTCACCGGTATCCAGAGTTCGAGCATCTGCCCCTGCCGTCCCGTCGTGCTGCGCGTCGGAGTCCCCCGCCACGATACTCAATTCCGGGCCGCCGGTGGGCCCCGATCTCGCGCCTGGGTAAAACCAACTGCGACTGTGGGAATTGCCACAGACCCACGGGGCCCGGCGCGGGCAGACTGGCAGCTTGGACCATCAGGCGCGCCATCCGGAAGAAGATGGCCAGGGACGGATCCCAAAGGCCGGTTGGTGGTCCGCACGACACACGGACGATCGGGAGGCAAGGGGTCTCATGGCCGAGCAAGATCGAGTCGACGACGGGCGCGACGGTGGAAACGTTCGCGCTCTCACCTCCGCGCGCGACGACAAGGGCAGAGCTGGCAACCGCTTGCACGAGCTCGAGGCCGTGCTCGACGGTGTCAAGCGCTTGGCCAGGTTCGCGGTGGAAACCGGGCAGTTCCCGGACGAAATCGATATCGCCGATCTCCATACCATACTCACGAGCTGGCAGGAGACCGGCAGCATCGAACCGGCGGAGGTCAAGAAGATCGCCAACTACTATCAGATCCTGGAACGCCAGCTCGGCCCCATCACCGCCCGTACGCTGAAGGCGACCGACACGCACGGCGATACGCACTATCGAAGCACCGCCGCCGGGCGGCACGCCATATCCCTCTGGGTCATAACCGGCCTGGTCGTCGTATCGATCTTTCTGCTGCAGTGGTACGCGAAATCAAATCCCGCGGATGCGAAGTCCGCCAGCGGGTTCCTGGGCGTCCTGGCGAATTTCATGCTGCCTTTCATCTATGGCAGCTTGGGCTCCTGCGTCTATCTGCTCCGGGTGACGGAGCAACGCCTGCGCCATCGCGATTTCGACTGCGCTCGCATTCCGGAGCACTGGAACCGGCTGGTGCTGGGCACCTTGAGCGGCGGCGCGATCGTCCTGGTGATGCAAGAGGGTTTCGACATCACGGTGCTCGGGAACGGGGCCAAGGTCACGGCCGCGCTCTTGGGGTTCCTGGCGGGATACAGCGTCGATTTCCTCTTCGACATGATCGATCGCATCCTCGAACGGGTCCTGCCCAAAGGGGCCGCGACGGCGAAAGACCAAAAGAAACTTCAGAAGAAGCAGGACGCCGTTCTGTCCAAGCAGGCGGCGGTGCTGAACCAAATGGCCAAGGCCGTGGCTCAAGGCAAAGGTTCCGCATGAGGGCCCGTCTTACGGCAACGGGTCGGGCGGCTTGGCGCCGCGCTCGCGCCGCAGGATGTAGAGGCCGCTCAGGACGATGACGGCGGCGCCGAGGAGCGTCCAGGGGCCGGGCAGGTCGCCGAAGAAGACGTACCCGAAGACGACGGTCCAGATCAGGATGGCGTAGTTGAAGGGCGCGACGACCGGCGCCGGCGCGGCCTGATAGGCCTTGATGATGGCGAAATGCCCGGCGCAGGCGAAGCCGCCGAGGATCGCCAGCAGCAGCCAGGCCTCGGCGTCGAGGGGCTGCCAGACGACCGGCAGGGCGGCGCTCGCGCCGGCCGTGCCGACCACGGCGGCGTAGAACAGGGTGGTCAAGGGGTCGTCGCGCGAACCGATCTGGCGCGTGGCGATGTGGTAGCAGGCGTTGCAGAAGGCGCTCGCCAGCAGTAAGCCGGCGGCCAGGTCCATCACGCCGCTGCCCGGCCGAATGACGATGAGCGCGCCCAGGAAGCCGCCGGCCACGCCCAGCCAGCGCCGCGCCCCGACCCGCTCGCCCAGCACCGGCTGGGCCAGCAGCACGACCAGGATCGGCGTCGTGAAGGCGATCGCGTTGGCCTCGGCCAGCGGCAGGGTGCGCACGCCCGCGAAGTAGAAGCCGGACGCGCCCAGCATGAACAGCGAGCGCAGCAGCTGCAGGCGCAAGTTCGCCGTGCGCGCGACGCGCGTCAGCCGCGGTCCCAGGATGGCCGCCGCGAAGAGCAGGTGGAAGACGTAGCGGCCCCAGACCACCTGCACGACCGGATGGGTCGCGACCAGATACTTGCCCGTCGCATGGACGCAGACGAAGAAGAAGGTCGTCGCCAGCATCCAGGCGACGGCCGCCGGAACACGGGGCGCGCGCGGCTCTGGGTCTGAGCGAGGGGGCATCGGGGCAGCGTGGCTCCAGGGAGGCTGGCGGCGGTCCTGTCCTAGCGCCTGCGCGCCACCGCCGTCCAGGCCAATCGCGCGCCGCGGTTGCCCGGCCGGGTTATCGATCCCGCCGCTGCACCCGGCGGGCGGTTTGCGGTATCATCCGCGGATGGGGGAGAGCCTTCGAGACGGCGCGCGGCGCCCGGGGGTCGGTGGCCGGCGCCGCCGCGCCTTCGGCATCGTCCTTTCGGCCGCGCTTGCGGGGGCGGTCCAGGCCGCGCCGGCAAGAGGTGCGCCGGAAGAGGGCGGGGAATCGCTCCTCGACTCGCTCGAGTTCGGCGGACATGTCGAACTCGCCACCGAGCACCAGCGCAACTTCGACCTAGACCGGGCCGAGGACGACGACGTGGCCCTGGTGCCGGTCGAGCTGCAGTTCGAGCTGCTGTTCGACCCGAACGACTATTTCGAAGCCTATCTCCAGACCACGCTGACGAAGCAGTTCGTGCTGCGCGAGGAAGGCGAGGACGAGGACCGGAATACCGAGTTCACACTCGAGGAGGCCTATGTGACCGTGAGGCAGCCGGACTGGGGCCTGTCGCTCCAGGTCGGGCGGCAGTCCTTCGAGGACGAGCGTCAGTGGCTCTACGATGCCGAGCTCGACGGCGTCCGGGCGGCCTATAGGGCGGCCGGCTTCGCCGTGGAGCTCTCGGCGAGCCGCAACGCTTTGGTCGCCGAGGAGTTCCTCAATACGGTCGACAAGGAGCGGGTGAACACCTACGTCCTCTACGGACGCTACGAGCCGAGCGAGGAGATCGCCCTGGGCGCCTACGCGCTTGTCAGCGACCATCGCAGCGGCGACCGCGACCGGCCGGTCTTCCTCGGCCTCACGTCGAACGGCGAGATCGGCGAGCGCATGACCTACTGGCTGGACGCGGCGCACGTCCGCGGCGACGAGGCGGGCAGGGACCTGCGCGGCTACGGTCTCGACCTGCTCGCGACCTACCGCTTCGACGCGCCGCTCTCGCCGCACCTGATCCTCGGCTATGCCTTCGGCAGCGGCGACTCGGACCCCGACGACGACACCGACGGCGCGTTCCGCCAGACCGGCCTGCAGGGCAACGAGACCGAGGTCGGGGGCCTGACCTCGTTCCGCTATTACGGCGAAGCCTTCGATCCCGAGCTCTCCAACATGTCGATCTTCACTGCCGGTCTGGGCGCCAGGCCGCGCGAGGGTATCTCGTTCGACCTGATCTATCACTACTATCTGCAGGACGAGGCGGTGGACGAGCTGCGCGATGCCGGGATCGATGGCGAGCCGACCGGACGGAGCCGGCGCCTGGGCAGCGAGATCGACCTAGTATTCGGGTTCGAAGAACTCGAGGACGTCCGGGTTAGCGCATTTATCGGCTACTTCATGCCGGGACGCGCTTTCGAGCCGGGCGCGGACAATGCCCTCTTCGCGCGGATCGAGTTCGAGTACGAGTTCTGAGCCGGGCACGGCCCGGCGGTACCGGTGCCGGGGCGCGAGGTAGACATTTGTCGGATGGCCAGATCCGGCCCGGCTATGACAGACTGCGGGAGCGGATCGCCGATCCACCCCAGCCCCCATTCGGGTCGGCCCCCAAGAGGAGACGTTCAGATGGCGACACTCGGCGAACGGCAGATCAGATGGCTTTTGGCCGGCCTGGGCCTGGGCTGTTTCGCGCTTCTGCTGACGCTCGAAATCGTGACCGAAACAGACGAGCTCTCGCTCGTCGACGTGCTGGTCGATGCGCTCGGCATCCTGCTGACGATCGGCGCCGCCGTCGGCGTCGCCCTGCTCGCCCAGCGCATGCATAGCCAGCACGAGGAGAAGCTGGCCCTCATCAGGGACCTGGAGATCGCGCGCGCCGAGGGCGAGGACTGGCG
>CAMYMY010000318.1:4689-6037 GCA_947259625.1 uncultured Kiloniellales bacterium
GAAGCAGTTCGTGGAATGGGGCATGACCGCCGCCGAGCAGGAAATCGGCATGCTGATCCTCAAGGGATTGAGCCACAAGGAGGTCGCTTCGCTCCGCGGCACCACCGAGGCCACGGTGCGCCAGCAGGCGCAATCCATCTACCAGAAATCCAGTCTGCCGGGCAAAACAGCCTTCTCCGCCTATTTCCTGGAGGATCTCTTCGCGCCCGAAATGATGGCGGACGATGCCGTCTCGCGCCCTTCCGATTGGTCCTGAAGGCCCCCGTTCACGGCGAGCCCGGCCGAGATATCACACTGAAAACACAGGGTTTATTCTTGCGCACATGCCGGGGTGATCCGCGCTTATAGCAAACGTCGGATTCACGCGCCTTGGGATCGTCGCCATATCTGTCCAGTCGGCCGGGCTTCGGCCCCCGACATCCTAAGCCTTCTCTACCGATGAGCCCCAAGGGTCGTTGACCTTGGGGCTCATTGCCGTCAACGAACTGCGCCGTTCGAAGGCTCCGCCGATGCCCTTGTCTTACATTCGTCGGATGCGTTCGTCGGAGGTATTGGTCGGATAGCTGCCGGGGCGTTCGAATGCGCCATCTACGCGCCTGTCTCACAACAGTTGGATTTACGGGATCCTCCGGGTGGATCAGGCTGTCCTGCGCACAATAGGCAATTGTGGAGGACGAAGAAAATGACTGATGGCGATCTGCAACACCAACGGACCGGAACCCGGTCACCCGGACGGCGGTCATCCGCGCTCACGGCGCGCCTCTGGACCGTGTTTCTCGTGAGCGTCCTGGCGACCCTGCTGGTTCTCGGGGCCTTCGCGCAGGACACGCGCGCCGACGACGGGGATGAGCTTCCCTTCGACGAAGCGGAGGTCTTCTTCGAGTTGAACGACACCGACGGGGACCTGGGCATTCACGCCCTGATCGATGGCGAACCTTGGAAGAGACTGGAGATCGAGGATCCGAGGGAACGCAAGATGCTCGATGTCAAAGTCAAGGGGCGCTTGCGGCGGCAGGGCCTGACCGAGATCTTCTTCGAGAGCGCCGAACCGCCTTTCGAGAGCGACGATCCGGACGAGGTCACACTGACGCCCGGAGAATTCTTCGATCGCTTCCCGGAAGGGACATATGAAATCGAGGGCGTGACGCTCGAAGGAGACGAGCTGGAGAGCGAGACGGAAGTGACACACCTGATGCCGGCGCCACCAAAACCCTCGATTAACGGAACCGCCGCGCCGGCGGACTGCGATGAGGACCCCATTCCGGTGGTCACCGGTCCGGTCACCATTTCCTGGCCCGCGGTTACGATGTCACATCCGGAGCTCGGGAGATCCAATGAACCGATCGAG
>CAMYMY010000319.1 GCA_947259625.1 uncultured Kiloniellales bacterium
GGCCCGAGGCCCCCGAAGGCCCCGCAGTGCAGCCGCAAGGCTGATCCTTCGACATCGAAACCACCGGCGCCGGGCATCGAAGCGCCCGGCGCCGGTCATATCCGGGTTCGAATTGGGGTCAGACTCCATTTAGCGCTCTTCTATTGTTTTCAAAGAATTAGGCGCGCTAAATGGAGTCTGACCCCAATTTCCCCAATTTCCCCCAGTGGTTAGAGCTGCTGGCCCATCATGGCGGTCGGCAACCAGAGCGCGATCTGCGGGAAAATGCAGAGCAGCACGATCCCGGCCACCATGCACAGCATGAAGGGCAAGGCGCCCCAGAGAATCTGGGTCAAGGGAACGTCGGGCGCGATGCCGTTGATGACGTAGAGGTTCAGGCCGACCGGCGGCGTGATCAGGCCGATCTCCATGTTGACCGTGAGCACGACGGCGAACCAGATCGGGTCGAAGCCCGCCGCCTCGATCATCGGCACCAGGGTCGGCGCGGTCATCAGGATCACCGCGACCGGCGGCAGGAAAAAGCCGGCGACCAGCAGGAACACGTTGATGCAGCCCATCAGCACCCAGCGGTTCACCTCCAGCTCGCCGATCCAAAGCGCCAGCGACTGGGTGATGAACAGCGAGGACATCATATAGCTGAACAGGGCGGCCCCGGCGATGATCATCAGGATCATCACCGATTCGCGCGTCGCCTCGCGCAGCACCCGCCACAAGGCCATCGGATCCACCATCCGATAGATCGCCACGACCAGCAGGATGCAGAACACGGCGCCGACCCCGGCCGCCTCCGAGGGCGTCGCCACGCCGCCGTAGAGCACCCAGAGAATGCCCACGATGATCGCCAGGAAGGGCAGCACCTTGGGCAGGATCTCCAGCCGCTCGGCGAGCGTATAGCGCGTCGCCTGCCCGGCGAAGCTGTAGCCGCGCCGCCAGGCCGAGAACAGGCCCCAGGCGACGAACAGGCCGGTCAGCATGGCGCCCGGCAGAAGCCCCGCGATGAACAGGCGGCCGATCGAGGTCTCGGTCGCGATGCCGTAGACGATCATCGTGATCGAGGGCGGGATCAGGATGCCGAGCGTGCCGCCCGCCGCGATCGAGCCGGTCGCGAGGCCCGCCGGGTAGCCGCGCTTGCGCATCTCGGGGATGCCCATCTTGCCGATCGCCGCGCAGGTCGCCGGCGAGGAGCCGCTGAGCGCGGCGAAGATCGCGCAGGCGCCGATGTTGGAGATCATCAGCCCGCCCGGCACCCGGTTCAGCCAGCGGTCGAGCGCCTCGTAGAGGTCGGACCCGGCCCGCGAGGAGGCGATCGCCCCGCCCATCAGGATGAACATGGGAATCGACAGCAGCGCGAAGCTGTCGAGCCCGCCGTAGAACACGTCCGCCACGATCGTGAGCGCCCCCGGCCCCTCGAAGATCAGCAGGAAGCCGATCGCCACCGCACCGAGCGAAAAGGCGACCGGGGCGCCGGCCATCAGCACCACGATGGTGACGGCGGCGACCAGCAGGCCGAGGGCGAGCGGGCTCATGGGCGCGGCCTCTCGATCCCGAACGGCATGTCGCGGCCGGTCAGGAGCGCCAGGATATCGGCCAGGTACTGCAGACTGAGCAGGCCGACGCCGACCGGCAGGGCCAGGCGGGGGATCCACAGGGGCGGCGCCCAGACGGTATCGCCGCGCCAGCCGCCGGCCCAGGCCTCGTGCCACCAGAAGAAGCCGGTCACCGCGATGGTCACGCAGAAGGCCAGCGAGAGCCCGGAGGCGAGGAGCGCCAGGGCCAGGCGGCCGCGCGGGCCCAGATAGATCGGCAGCAGGTCCACGTTGACGTGGCCCCGGGTCAGCAGGACGTAGGGGCTGCCGATCAGGGTGGCGCCGACCAGGGCGAAGGTGACGAACTCGTGCTGCCAGATCGCCGACTCGCCGAGCGCGTAGCGCACGACCACGAGCTGGCAGACCACGACCACGGCGGCCAGGAGCAGCGCGGCCGAAATCGCGCCGCAGACCTGCGACAAGCGGCGCACCGTGTCGATGAAGAGCGTCATGGCCGAGAGTCCCGAGGGAACGGCCGCCGGCCCCGGCGGCCGCCCTCGCTAAGCGACGATCTAGCGGTTACTCGACCGCCAGCGCCTTTTCGATCAGCTCCTTGCCGCCGGGTACCTTCTCGGAGAAGATCTTGTAGGACGACTGCTTGGCGATATCGAGCCAGGCGGCGTGCTGCGCGGCGCTCATGCCGACCACCTCGACGCCGTTCTTCTTGTAGGCATCGACCAGCTTGCCGTCGAGGCCCTTGGCGGCGTCGAAGAAGAACTCCTCGGCCACCTGGCCGGCCTTCTTCAGGGCCGCCTGCTGCTTGCCGTCCAGCTTGTCCCAGCTCTTCTTCGACATCAGGATCGGCTCGTACATGAACCAGAGCGCATAGTCGCCCGGCTCGGTCAGGCAGGTGACCTGCTCGTAGATGCGGTAGGAGACGAAGCTGCCCGAGGAGGTGTTGGCGCCGTCGAGCACGCCGGTCTGCAGCGCCGAATAGATCTCGGAGCTGGGCATCGAGTTGATCGAGGCGCCGGCCGCGACCAGCATCTGCTCGAAGGCCGGGCCCGCCGCGCGCAGCACCTGGCCCTTGGCGTCGGCCGGGTCGAGGATGCACTGCTTCTTGGAGGCGAAGCCGCCGGCCAGCCAGGCGTCGGAGATCACGACCACGCCCGCGTCGTTGACGATCTTCTTGATGTCGTCCATGAAGGGCGAACCGTTGAGCCGCTTGGCGTGGTCGTGGTTCTTGACCAGGCCCGGCATCAGCGTCGCGCTGAACTGCGGGTGGCGGCCCGAGGCGTAGTCCAGCGGGAAGGCCGAGATGTCGAGCTGGCCCTTGATCATGGCGTCCCACTGCTGCTTGGGCTTGAACAGCGACTTGCCCGGATAGATCTGGATGGTCAGGCCGACGTTGGCCGCCTCGGCCTCGCGCTTGATGATCTGCACCATCTCGTCGCGCACGTCGCCCTTGCCGCCGGGCCACTGGTGCGAGGCGCGCAACTTCACCTCGCCGGCCAAGGCCGAACCCGCGACCGCCGCGACCGCGGTCAGGGCAATGGCGCCGCTGAAGACTCTCGATAGTCTGGTCATGAGATTTCCTCTCCCTGTCGAATTCTCCGCCGGCCTCGTAAGCGCGGCCGGCCTTTTGTTCACGATGCTGCGAGGTTAGCACCCGGGCACCGCGGAATCGACATTTGTCTACGGATGCGCCTTTAGGGCACTCTGGCGACCTGCGACAACCGCCTCGGACCTGCAAAGCCATGAGCGACAACCTTTTCGAGCTGTTCCGGTCGCGCTTTCCGGCCGACCTCTCCAAGCCCTTCATCGAGACGCCCGACGGGCGCCTGGTCAGCTACGGCGAGCTGGAGACCGAGACGGCGCGCATGGCCGGTCTGCTGGCCGCGCGCGGCGTGGCACGAGGCGAGCGGGTGGCGGCCATCGTCGAGAAGTCGCCCGAAGCGGTCTTCCTCTATCTGGCCTGCTTGCGCGCCGGCGCGGTCTACCTGCCGCTCAACACCGCCTACACCGAGGCCGAGGTCGGCTACTTCCTGGGCGACGCCGAGCCCAAGGTCACGGTCTGCCGGCCCGAGGTCGAGGCCGCGCTCGCGCCGCTGGCGGCCCAGGCCGGCGGCCGGGTCCTGACCCTGGGCCAGGCCGGCGAGGGCTCGCTGGTCGCGGCCAGCCGCGAGCTGCCCGCCGAGTTCGCGCCGGTGCCGGCGACCGGCGACGACCTGGCCGCCCTGCTCTACACCTCCGGCACCACCGGGCGCGCCAAGGGCGCCATGATGAGCCACCACAACCTGGCCGCCAACGCCTTGGCGCTGCACCGCATCTGGGGCTTCCAAGCCGGCGACGTGCTGCTCCACGCCCTGCCGATTTTCCACACCCACGGGCTTTTCGTGGCGATCAACTGCGTGCTGCTGAACGGCAGCAAGATGATCTTCCTGCCGCGCTTCGACGCCGAGCAGGTGATCCGCCTGCTGCCGCGCGCCACGGTGATGATGGGCGTGCCGACCTTCTACACCCGCCTGCTCGCCCGGCCGGACTTCGGCGCCGCGGCCTGCGCCAACATGCGGCTCTTCGTCTCCGGCTCGGCGCCGCTCTTGGAGGAGACCTTCGAGGCCTTCCGCGCGCGCAGCGGCCACACGATCCTCGAGCGCTACGGCATGACCGAGACCGGCATGAACACCTCCAACCCGCTCGACGGCGAGCGCCGCGCCGGCACGGTCGGCTTTCCCCTGCCGGAGGTCGAGGTCCGCGTGGCGGGCGAGGACGGCGCGGTCCTGGGGCCGGGCGAGACCGGCGTGCTCGAGCTGCGCGGCCCCAACGTGTTCCAGGGCTACTGGCGCCGGCCCGAAAAGACCGAGGAGGAGTTCCGCGAGGACGGCTTCTTCATCACCGGCGACGTGGCCAGGATCGACCGGGACGGCTACGTCCACATCGTCGGCCGCGCCAAGGACCTGATCATCTCCGGCGGCTTCAACGTCTACCCCAAGGAGGTCGAGCTGGTGGTCGACGCCGTCGAGGGCGTGGCGGAGTCCGCCGTCATCGGCCTGCCCCACCCCGACTTCGGCGAGGCCGTCGCCGCCGTGGTC